>DATMXZ010000049.1:0-3398 GCA_035561235.1 Ignavibacteria bacterium | reverse complement strand
GAGTTTACTCGTCATTGGTTCACTGGCATTAGATACAATAGAAACACCGTTCGGCAAGGCTGAATACACCCTCGGAGGTTCCGCGACTTTCATTTCTACTACCGCAAGTTATTTCCTTGACGGAGTCCGTCTCGTGGGAATAGTCGGAAATGACTTCCCCGCAGGCGAAATCGAATTCCTGAAATCAAGGAATATTGATATTTCGGGTCTCGAAATCTCGAAAACTAAAAAGACTTTCCACTGGCACGGAGTATATCACACGGATATGAACCAGAGGGATTCTATAACAACGGACCTGAACGCGTTCGAGGATTTCGATCCCGTCATACCTGAAAATTTCAGGGACAGCGAATTCGTTTGTCTGGGCAACGTTAATCCAGAAATACAAAAAAAAGTAATACTGCAGTTGCGTAAACCTAAATTCGTGATGATAGACACGATGAATTTCTGGATTGAAGGAAAACTACAGCAGTTGAAAGAGACGATGAAACTTGTAGATATGATGGTAGTCAACGATTCCGAGGCGAGGATGCTTTCGGGTGAAGACAATCTTATCAAGGCGTCGAAGAGGATTTTTGAAATGGGACCGAAGATGCTGATTATAAAGAAGGGCGAACACGGAGCTTTGCTTATCACGAAAGATTTTATTTTCATCGTTCCCGCGTTCCTTCTCGAAACCGTATTCGACCCGACGGGCGCGGGCGATACGTTCGCAGGCGGTTTCATGGGGTGGCTTTCGAAAACCGGTGACCTCTCCCCTGCCAACCTTAAACTTGCTGTCGTTTACGGAAGCGTGATGGCGTCGCTCGCCGTGGAAAAATTTTCTCTCGACGGAATAAGAAGTCTGAGCAGAGAGAAAATTCTGAACAGGCTGAATGAATTCAGGAACCTCACTCATTTTGACTTAGTATCAATTTAACGAAACAATTTAATGATTTTGAACGTATGTCTAACATAAAAACAGATGCAATAGTGCTGAACGGTTTCAAATACGGCGATACGAGCAAGATTGTGTCCCTTATGTCGGATGCGTCGGGTAAGTTTTCCGCGATAATCAAGGGTGCGAGAAATACCAGGTCAAAGATGAGCGGTGTTTTCGAGAACATGAATCATATCAGCGTTATATTCACAAAAAAGGAGAGCAGAGACCTTCAAATTATATCGAAAGCGGAATGCATTTCTTCGTTCGGCAAATTAAAAGCCGACCTCGACAGGCTGTCCGCGGCGTACAGGGTGCTTGAACTGACAACAAAATCGACGTATGATTATCATTCGAGTCCCGAAATTTTTTCTTTGTTAAAAGATTTTCTATACGGAATCGAAAAATGCGAGGGAAATTACGAACTGCTGTTCCTGCAGTTTCAGGTCAGGCTTTCCGTGCTCCTCGGAATCGACCCGTTCGAAGGTTTAAGAAATTCAAATGACAATAATTTTGTTTTAAATGACAGGGAAAGAAGGCTTCACTTCGGAAGCCTCAGCGATTCACAGGTTGACTTTCTGCACGAGTTATCAGGAATGAGCATTAAACAAATCGCTGACGCGGATTGTCAAAATATGGATATAAGCGCTATGCAGAATTCCTATGAGATGCATTTTCTGCAGAACACGGGAAAATACGGAGTTCTTAAGAGCAATCAAATTTTTAAAGAATTAAAGAAAGCGAATTAATTGACCTTTGTTTACAACTTAATAAGTAAAAGTTAAAGCAAAAGGAGATACAAAATATGTCGAAAAAAGCAATCTTTGCAAGCGCGTTTCTGCTTGTGTTCGCGCTCGCATTCGGAGCAATCATGGCGGTGAATTTCAGCAACGTGAAAAGTCTCGTTGCGAATTCACAAATAGATTTCAAGACCGATCCCCCTGTCAAGACGGGAACAGATTTAAAAGGTCTGAATGACGCATTCGTTGAGATATCGAAAACGGTGACTCCCGCGGTGGTGTTCATCGACGTCACGAGCAACGTGAAGCAAAAAAATGATGACAAGAACTTTCAGTTCTTTTTCGGTCCCGATTTCCAGATGCCTGAAGATATGCCGCAGCACGGTTCCGGCTCGGGCGTCATAATAAGCAAGGATGGTTACATAATGACGAATAACCACGTCGTCGCGAACGCTTCAGATAAAGGGATAAAAGTAATTCTCAGCGATAAACGCGAATTTACGGCGAAACTTATCGGACGCGACCAGAACACGGATATCGCCGTTATTAAGATTGACGCGGAAGACCTTCCGGTCGCTTCTGTCGGAAATTCAGACAACGTTCAGGTTGGTCAGTGGGTACTCGCCATAGGCAATCCCCTCGGTCTCAATAACACGGTGACCGCTGGAATCGTATCCGCGCTCGGTAGGAACATAAACATAGACGGCAACAGTTACGCGATAAATAATTTTATACAGACTGACGCGGTAATCAATCCCGGCAACAGCGGGGGCGCGCTCGTTGACATTAACGGCCTCGTAGTCGGAATTAACGCCGCGATAAAAACTACAACGGGATATTATCAGGGTTACGGTTTCGCGATACCCATGAACATCGCGAAGAACGTCGCGGCAGAACTCATAAAGAACGGCAAGATTGAAAGAGGTTACATCGGCGTCTCGATAAAGGACGTTGATTCGAAAGACGCAAAAGGACTCGGACTCGATAAGGCGAGAGGCGTGTTGGTTCAGAATGTGATCAAAGGCGGAGCCGGTGACGAAGCGGGACTTAAGACCGGAGACGTAATTCTCTCGGTTGACGGAAAAGACGTCAACGCCGCTAACGAACTTCAGACGATCGTCGGCTCTAAACGGCCGGGTGAAAATGCCGCGCTCGTGGTATTTCGCGACGGAAAGAATATGGACGTGAACGTGAAATTAAAACCGCGTACAGAAGGCGATATTTCTCTGAACAATCAGAGTCAGGAAAAGAACAACTCCGAATCCGAAACTAATTCGAAAAAATTTGAATCGCTCGGATTGCTCGTGACTGAACTTCCCTCTTCGATGAAACAGCAGTACGACGTCGATTACGGCGTGCTGATTAAGGACGTCGCGCATTTTTCGGAGGCTTTTAACCGCGGAATGCGTTCCGGCTACGTCATCGTCGAGGCGGATAAACAGAAAATCAACTCTATATCCGACCTGGAATCGGTTCTCGGAAAGAAATCATCGGGCGATATTGTGGTTTTCAAAGTCGTTACACAGCAAAAAGACCTCAGGTTAATTGCGGTTGAAATATCCTGAGAATAAATGTGTGAAAAAGGGCGCTACAGCGCCCTTTTTCTTTAAAAAAACAAGGAACTTTTACTTCCTTATGCTTGTATAAATTGTAAGTTAGCCTTAGAAATATATATTGAAATTTCGAATTAAGTTTATTATAATAGCAAAGTGATGAAGGGATTAAGTAAAATATTATTG
>DATMXZ010000048.1:0-4052 GCA_035561235.1 Ignavibacteria bacterium | reverse complement strand
ATATACCGCCGTTACGCAAATCGAACATAAAAAATAATATCGAATATTCATAAAGCAATTCTCCGGATGAAAATGTAATTCCCTGTTAATGAAAATCAGTTCTCTCCTTAATTCTAAGTCAGTCACCTGCGCCAGACGTTTTTTCTCTCTTTCCCTTTGGTTTTCGAAACTAAGTTTATACTTTTCAGGGGAATTATGTATTTGCTATTTTCTCTAATATACGGCATGGTACTCTATAAACGACCGGCGTTATTACCATGGCTTGCCATTTTGCAGATGCTAATTTACATTTTGCCAATGTTGATGCTTTTGACTATTAGTCAATAATTTTTTATGACAGAAGTTAGAAGTTCTGAACTTTCTAAAAATTAAATGTATCGCTATTGAACTAGCTCTAATTGTTAAATGCTAACTGCTAACCGTTAATTGAATCCTGCTCTAATTGAACATTGAAGACTGAAGATTGAAGATTAAGAAGTTCTAATTGTCAATTGCTGTCCAGCCCGACGCGAATTATCCCCTCTCCGTACTTCTGCTTTATGCTGTCGAGCGCGTAGAAAGGGAGATGCACCTTGCTGCCGAAAAGTTCGAGGTTGTAATCCTTCGTGTCCTGATGAAGGTCGAACACGGTCATCCCGAACATCCTCGCGGGCATTTCTGGATTCGGCTCCGGCAGGTTTTCGTATATCTTCATCGCCGCCGCGAATATCTCCCTATCGTCGTTCGTGTACGCCCTCAGACGCGTGTCGTCCGCCGCGTAACGCAGGTTGCCGTACCTTATCACGAAATAAAGATGCCCCGCCACGAGTTTCTTCGACCGCATCTTCCTGCAAAGGTATTCTGCCACACGCCTTATCTCGTTCCGCACGTCGCCCGGCTTGAAAATGTTGTTCGTGAGTGTGTGATGATGATTCAGGCATTTCTCGGGCCTTTCCTTCTTGAAAATTCCTGAAGTGTCTTCTCCCCGCGCAAGCCTGCGGAACACTATCCCGTTCACTCCGAATTCCTTCTTCAGCATTCCTTCGCTTGCATTCGCGAGATCGCCCACCGTCAGTATGTTCAGCACACCCAGACGCCGCGCTATCCTCGTGCCTATTCCCCATATCTTCTTCACGGGAAGCGGATAAACGCGCGTCTCGCGCTCCCCCGGACGAAGCACAGTAAGACCGTCAGGCTTCTGAAATTTGGTCGCCATCTTCGCGTAAGTCTTGTTGTACGAAACTCCGAGCGAACACGTGAGATTCTCAACTTCGAGTATCCTTTGCTTTACCCGCCTCCCGAGTTCTGCCGCCTCCTCGAAGTTCCTTGCGAAATGCGTTATGTCGAGAAAGTACTCGTCTATGCTGTACGTCTCTATGAATTCATCAGGCACGAAAGAACGCAGGCTCCTCAGCAGATTTTGTATTATCATCTCGTACTTCGGACCGTAACACGGAAGCGAAATGAGTTCGGGACAGAGTTTCTTCGCCTCCCATAAACTCATTCCCGTTTCAATCCCCTTCGCCCTTGCTTCGTACGAAGCCGTCATAACGATTCCTTTCATCCCCGTCGTGCTGCCGACGGAAACCGGCTTGCCGCGCAGATTCGGATTGTCCCTCTGCTCAACCTGCGCGTAAAACGCGTCGAAATCCAGATGGATGAAGAACTTCCTCTCCCTGTGCTCCGCGTGAGGAGTTAGGTCCTTGTAATGCGGAAATGAATAAAGAGGCATTATCCTTATCCGCTTGTAAATTGAATTGTAACCCTGTTCCGACCTCGGAACGAAAAACGATGAACTTATTCCCATAACCTTAAATTAATATGCTTATATATTTCTGCCATAATAATATATGGTATTGTTGGAAAAGTCAAGACAGAGGAACGGTATTTTTATTACAATCAGGGCTTTTTTCTGTGATGTTTTTTGCTTATTTTATTAACAAATGTATACCGAAAAATCAGCACTATATATCGCTTTGATTGCTTTCGCTATGCTTATGTCGGGTTGCGACGACAGCGTTATGCGAAATATTACTGCGGATTATCCGCCGATGTGGTCTCAGCATGGATATAACGCGAGGCAAACCGGCAACGCAACCTCCCCGGCTGTTACAATGAATCCCGTAGCTCTGGGCGTGCAAGACTGGTCATACAGCTTCCCGGCCGGAGGATATACTGACGGAAGCGAATTCTGCGTGGACTCAAAAGGCAATATCTATTTTGTAAGCGAAGAAGTTATCGGAAGTTCATTGTATAAATTCACCCCCCATGGAAGTGTGATCTGGAAAAGGGATACAATAGTTGCCACGAACTTCTCCGCAATATCACTTAACAGGAAAGAAGACCGGATATATTTTGTCTCAAAAGGAAACGGGATTCCGGATTTAAGGCTTCACTGCGTTGACTCCTCCGGAAATTTTGTCTGGTCGCGTGATTCGGCTTTCTTCACGCAGAAGGTAGTTGTCGGCAGTGACGACAAACTATACTGCTTCATCGGTAACAAACTCAGCTGCTTAACGCCTGACGGCAATACTATATGGGCAAAAGAAAATTATGATTTCATCGCTGGGTCAAGACCCGCCCTTGACATATATGATAATTTGTATTTTTCGACTTATACGGGAATCGCGAAAACCGACAAGGACGGAAACCTGAAATGGAGCAAGGTGTTTTCTGGAAGGGCGCTTGGCATTACGATAGACGGATACGGCAACGTGTATTTCATACCCCAAAACGATAACACACTGTATTCAATCACCCCGGACGGTAATTTAAGATGGACTGTAAGCGGCAGTAATTCCTTTTGCATACCCGTCATCGGAAAGGACAACAGGATTTATACGACATATTTCAAAGACAGTATTTATATCGCCGCTTTGGATACATCCGGAAAGACTCTCTGGAAAACACGCTCGTTTACTCAGTTTGGCAATTCCGCGGTTCCTGAAGGATTGCTTCTCGATGACTACGGAAATTTGTATTACATAACCAGCCGCAATGATATATACGCAGAATCAATTGATCAAAACGGAAACCTAAGATGGACAAGTGAAATGCTTCTCAACGCGGAAACGCTGTCCTTCCCGGTTCTGTTGCCTCAGGGAAAACTCTTAATATGCCCCAAAAGAGGTTTTAAAATTCAGGCCGTCAGATAAGAACTGCCTTATCGGCAAGGTTAAAAGGCATAGGTCTCATCTGCATAATTATGAAATAAATTTTTGTCAGGATATGATAGGAAAAACTAATTATAACTTAATCGCTGTAATGGTTTTAATGATTTTTTCGGGTCCGTTTGTTTTATACTCCCAGCCTATCAACATAAATTCGGACAGAAATATATCGAATAAAAAAACTCACATTGAGTCTGTAAAAAACAATTCTTCTAAATTTTCGATAGCGCTGCTGCCTTCAGTATTTATACCTATAGATCATTTGAAAATACACTATTCGACCGGATATGGCTTTGCCGTGAAAACTTCATATGAAATAACAGAAGGTATATTTGTAACAGGAGGTTTTGAAATGATGTTATCGCAATTTAAAATGTCCGATTGGCTCGATGGAAGAAATGATTATGAAAATACTTCCCGCTGGTATTCTTTTGAAATTGGTATGAGGGCTCTTAGTTCAGGTAAATACGGAGTATTCTGGGGCTTTAATATCAGCGCTACACAGATTTATCACGGGACAGGAAACATTCATATAGGAATATTAAATAATCCGGATAATGCTATCGGATTTAATACAGGTCCGGGTGTCGTATTGCCTGTCAGTAGTAATTTAGCGCTCGAAATAAACCCATCGTTTAATATTATATACCGTATTGATGAAAGGAGTACAATTGGGGATTCTGATTCGTATTATAAAATATCAATGGGGTTAAATTACAGACTTTGATATTATACCGGGACGAACAAAGACAATTATATTAATAATCTATTTTTTCTCCTTTTTCTCCTTGTACGAAGCCCCTTTGCGTTCGGCGTTTACCCCGAGAACTCGGGGCATCCCGAATAGTCGGGACTTCGTAACGCGCAAAAACTTTTTAATTTTTAATTTGCATTTTTGATTTT
>DATMXZ010000047.1:0-12327 GCA_035561235.1 Ignavibacteria bacterium | reverse complement strand
GCCGTATTTATCGTTTTTAAATGATTAATGTCAGGAAATGAAGATTTTTCGCTATTCAGTCATATTTGTTTTTTTCTTTACCTTTATCCAAAACTGCGTCCCGCAAATTTATTCAATTCATCATTACTCTACTGAAGAAGGCGTGGCAACGAGGGGTGTCAAGGACATCGTTCAGGACAAAACCGGAAGAATGTGGTTCTCGACAGGACTGGGTGTTTCGATGTATGACGGTTTCTCGTGGACAAACTACGGCAGCAAGGATAACATGCCGAGACGAAATTACACTCATATCGCCTGCGATGAGAAAGGAATTATCTGGGCGGCACCTGATAACACAGCCCACAATATAATTTATTACAGTAACAACAGGTGGGAACAATTCAAGGCTATATCGGAAACGGTTGAATCAGGCAAAGAAATTTCCGGGTTCGGAATATATTATGAAGAAAACAAGCCGGTTTTATGCGTATCGACTTACTCGGGAGCCTACGTATTTGATGATGATAATTGGAGGCTGTATACGGAATCTGACGGACTGACGGACAATTTCATTTTCTCTCTATGCACGCGCGGTACAGAGTTTCTTCTGTCCACAGGAAAAGGCATATCCGTCGTGTCGAAAGGAAAAATTGACAACAGTATCAACAATGCTATCCCTCCGGGATTTGGTCCCGTCTTAAAAATTACGTTCGAAAAAACAAATGAAAAAGCGGAATCCAGATTATGGCTGCTTGGTACGAATAAAGTCGGATATATAGAGGGCAGCCGTTTCAAGGAAATTAAGAGCAATTTCACGCTTCCCGCAAAAGGAGCATCGGATAATTATTTCCTGACTCCTGACGGGGAAGAAACGGTTTATTTCGGCAATACCTGGCTCAGGTATTGCGTTAATATACATACGGGTGAATCTCATATCTTAAATACTGATAACGGATTTGCGTCGGAGGGAAACGATGCCGCCTATAAGGACAGAGAAGGCAAAATATGGTTTGTGGGTTTCCGCGGCATTGACAAACTTAACACGATAGCGTTTCGCAATCATACGAAAATGAACATTCTTGCGGAAAACGAAGTATCCGCCGTCACCGAAATTTCTCCTAATGTTTTTATTTTAGGCCACAATTCCGGTATTTCAATTTCAACGAACTATAATTTCCGGTACATCAAATTCGATGAAGCGGATTTTTTCAGTTCTACATACAGGGTTCTTGATTTGTACAGCGATTCAAAAGGCAATGCCTGGATTGCGGCTTCATACCGAGGCGCGGGAAAGATAGACGAAAACGGTAATCTTGAGTGGTATAACACACCGGGTGTCGATTACATCTCTTCTGTATGCAGGAACGGTTCGGGAAATATTCTTTTTTCCGGAAATGGTGATTTATACGAACTCAAAAATGGGAATATTGTAAGAGTTGATTTCGTTAAGAGCGGATCATTTATTTTCAGAAAAATATTCTGTTTCGAAAATGATACCGTATGGGGCGTGGGTATAAACGGGATTATCAGGATTACTGGCGGGAAATCGGTGATTATAAAAAACTCCGGTGAATCGGCGGAAAAGAATTGTTTCTCGGTTTTCAAAGATGACGACGGTAATATTCTAGCGGGCACCGAAAACGGTCTGTATTCAATTGTAAACGATTCACTCGTAAAATTTTCGGCAAGGGATTTTGAAATCAGCGATGCTGTTTTTGCGATTACGAAAAATAAAAGGAACGGATATTACTTTTTCGGAACTTCGAGTAATCTGGTAAGGTGGGACGGAAAGAGCAGCGTGAAGAAATACAATTCTTATAACGGACTCGTTGAGGGAGAAATCAACAGGTCGGCGGTTTTTCTGGATTCGCACAACAACCTCTGGATAGGAACCGATGCGGGTCTCAGCAAATACGTTCCCGGGCTGGACTACGGCAAAGAATTCGTTCCCTCGCCCGAAATTTTGTTCGTGGAGGATTTTCAAGGGAACAGGTATTCCGGAAAAGATGAGATTACTCTTAGAAATGAAAATACATCGCTTCTCTTCAGCATCAGGGGAATCTCTTTCGTTGAGGAGAGACTGCTGGAATACAGAATAAAACTCGAAGGTTACGATAAAGACTGGATTTTGATTCGTCAGAACGACATTGGAAATATTGTTTATAAGAATCTCGCACCGGGTACGTATAAATTCAGAATGCAGGTAAGAAATTATTCGGGAAAATGGAGCGAAGAAATTTCGAGCGGGGAAATAACGGCAAAGGGCATGTTCTATAAACAATGGTGGTTCGTGCTAACGGTGCTGCTGATTATTATTTTCAATATTCTCTATGTTTACAAGCATATATTGAGGCGAAAATACACAAAATCTCTTGAAGCGAATGTACGGCAAAGGACAAGCGAATTGTATGAATCGCAGGAAAAACTAAAACACACGCTCGCAACGCTTGAAGATAAAGTGAAGGAGAGAACGAAAGAACTTTCTCTCAGCGAGTCAAAATTCCGCTCTATAATCGAACAGGCATCCGACGGAATTGTGATTTACGATATGGATACGAGAAAAGTGATGCTTACAAATCAGGCTTATGCGGATATGCTCGGTTATACTAAAGAGGAAATGCTGAAACTGACGATATACGACGTTGTAGCCCACGATAAAGAAAGCATTGATAATTACGTAAACGGTCTTGCCGTGCACGATAATGTTTTTATCAGGGAGAGATTCCACAGAAGGAAAAACGGCTCGCTTGTACCCGTTGAAGTAAGCGTAAAAGCCGTTCAATTTCCGGAAGCAAGAACGATGTGCGTTCTGGCCAGGGATATTAGCGAAAGGCTTAAGTCCCAGCACGAATTGAGACAATCCGAAGAGAAATACAGAACTCTGATTGAGAATGCCGACGATGTAATATTGATGCTCGATATTGATCTCAATATCATTCTTGCGAATAACAATTATTACGAATCACTGGGTCTTGAAAAAAATCATTTCATCGGCATAGAAGCACTTCTTCATCCTGACGACGTTAGTATATTTAATAAAGCGAAAGAAAACCTTCTGCACAGCGGTAATAATCAGGCTGAATTCCGGCTTCGCCGTACGGACGGACGCTGGCTGTACTTTTCTTCTAAATCGATTCTGGTGCGTGACGGAGATGACGTACCCGTAAACATTCTTTCGATTTTCAGGGATATTACCGAAAAGAAGAATATTGAAAAAGCGCTGCATGAATCCGAAAAGAAATTCCGGGAACTGGTCGAACAATTGCCCGCCGCGGTATATGAAACCGATACAGACGGTATTATTACATTCGTGAATAAAACGGGTCGTGAGATGTTCGGTTACGGCAGTAACGGAAATATAGTCGGCAGGTCACTGATGGATTTCACGCCTCCATCAGCACGAACCGAAGCGGCGGAAAAATTCAGAAATACAGTTTCGGGAGTGATTTCGGAAGGGTACGAATTTCAGGGATACCGTAAAGACGGAACGAGCATTCCTATTCACATTAACGCGGTGCCCTTAATGGAAGACGGCGTCTGTACGGGCGTAAGAGGAGTCGTGCTCGATATTTCTGAAAAGATAGCGAGCAGGAATAAACTCGAAACGTACGCGGAAGAATTAAAGAAACTCAATGCAACCAAGGATAAATTCTTCTCGATTATCGCTCACGACTTGAGAGCTCCGTTTACGGGATTTCTCGGGCTTACAGAATTGCTTTATCAGGAATCCGAAGGAATGCATAAGGAAGAAGTTATGAATTACGCCGGATTGATGAGGAACTCGGCAAAAAACCTTTTTGAACTTATCGAGAATCTGCTTCAGTGGGGAAGACTGCAGACCGGCGGATTGAAAATCAGGAAAAAAAGAGTCAATCTGTCCGCCTGTGTCGTGAACGCGATGAATCTTCTTCGCTATAATTACGAGAAAAAGGAAATTACGGTCGAAAACAAGATCGATCCCGATACATTTGTTACGGGCGATGACCACATCCTTGTATCCGTGCTGCAAAACTTTATCGCGAACGCGATAAAGTTTACTCACAGAAAAGGCACCATAGTTATCAGCGCTGAGAAGCGTCAAGCAAATGTTATTGTTACCGTTAAGGATAACGGAGTCGGAATAAAACCAGAAATGATTGAGAAACTGTTCCGTCTTGACGCGCAAACAACAACCGCAGGCACTGAGAATGAAGCGGGAACGGGACTCGGGCTTATTATATGCAAGGAAATGCTTGAAAGACTCGGCGGCTATATTGAAATACAGAGCAAGGTTAACGAAGGTACCGCGGTTATCTTCGGAATAACCGCGGCGGATTGAGTAAACTTCTTTCGTGAGCAAAAAATATGCGCGCATTTATGAGCAATCGCTCTCTGCGGGTATTTGTATTTTTCGTGAATATAATCGCATTTCCCTCCTGACCCCACATCATCCATTTCTTCGGGCACATTATAATATATTATTTAAAAAAGGATTTGCGTAAAATTGTTCAAATTACTTTTATGAGATTAATATACGGAATTCTTTTAATCCTGATTTGTCCTGTCTTCTCCGCTGCGCAGAATTCAAATTTCGATTATGCAAAATACGTTGACGTTTTCTCGGGCACGAAGAAAATGGGACATACATTCCCGGGCGCGACTGTTCCCTTCGGAATGGTGCAGTTAAGTCCCGAGACAGACACCGTGCGTTTTGATAAAAACGGTAAGTATAACGAGGATGTATATAAGTACTGCGCGGGTTATCAGTACGATGATAATACAATAGTCGGGTTCACACATACACATTTCAGCGGAACCGGGCATTCCGACCTCGGCGATTTTCTTATTATGCCTACAACGGGTAAACTGAAACTGAATTCAGGAAACAAGTTCATTTCCGGAAGCGGCTACAGATCTCGCTTTTCTCACGATAATGAATCTGGATCTCCGGGATATTATAAAGTATTTCTTGAAGACTATAAAATTGCTGCGGAACTTACGGCTACTGAAAGAGCCGGATTTCATAAATATACATTTCCCGCGTCAACCGAATCTCACATCATATTTGATATGACTTACGGTATTTATAACTACGAAGGAAAAAACGTCTGGACTTTCGTCAGGGTTGAAAACGACACTCTGATAACAGGATTTAAAATTACTTCCGGATGGGCGAGAACACGGTTTATTTACTTCGCGATGATTTTATCCAAGCCTATAAAGGACTATGGATTCAAACGGGAAGACGGAACCGTTTATAAAGGATTCTGGAGAAAGTTCAATCAGGAAAAGAATTTCCCCGAAGCGGCAGGCAGGGAAATAAAGATGTTCATAAATTACGCTACTGAAAGTAACGAAGAAATTAAAATTAAGTTCGGAATATCGGGAGTGAGTTCGGAAAACGCGCTAAGAAACGTTACAGAAGAAATTAAGGGATGGGACTTCAACGAAGTGAAAAATAACGCGAGAAAAAAATGGAATGAAGAACTCGGAAAAATTAAGGCGGAGGCTCCTGAATCGAGACTGAAAATGTTCTATACTTCCCTTTATCACTCTTTCCTGAGTCCGACGATTTACAGCGACGTTAACGGGGATTACCGCGGTCTCGACATGAACATTCACAACTCGAAAGAATTTACAAACTACTCTACATTCTCGCTGTGGGATACATACAGGGCGCTTCATCCGCTGCTCGCGCTCGTTCAGCAGAAGCGCGCGGCGGATATGATTAATTCAATGCTCGCGCATTTCGAGCAGAGTGTTCACAAGATGCTTCCCGTCTGGTCTCACCAGGCAAATGAAAACTGGTGCATGATAGGCTATCACGCGGTATCCGTTATAGCCGACGCGATTTCGAAAAAATTGAAAGGATTTGATTATGAAAAAGGTCTCGACGCGATGGTAATCACGTCGAACAGAGATTTTTTCGACGGTATCGGGTTTTACAAGAAATACGCCTACGTGCCCGAAGACCTGAGTTCGAATTCGGTGTCCAAGACTCTTGAATACTCTTACGATGACTGGACTATCAGTAATACCGCTAAACTTCTTGGCAGGAAAGACATTGAGGACGTTTACAGATTGAGAAGCGGTTATTACAGTAATCTGTTCGACGCTTCAACCGGTTTCATAAGAGCGAAAAATTCGGACGGTTCCCGGAAAGCGCCTTTCGACCCGCTAAGCACGGTTAATCAGGGGTACATCGAAGGCAACGCCTGGAATTATTCTTTGTATGTTCCGCACGATGCGGGAGGATACATAAGGCTGTTGGGCGGAGACGGGGCATTAATATCAAAACTCGATTCTCTTTTTACAATGCACGTTGACGATAAATACTTTGAGGAATCCGAAGACGTTACGAGGGACGGGGTTATCGGAAATTACGTTCACGGCAACGAACCGAGCCATCACATCCCTTACCTTTACGCGTATGCGGGGGCTCCGTGGAAAACACAGGAGAGAATTTTTCAAATAATGAATACTATGTACAGAAACGGACCCGACGGCTTATGCGGGAACGACGACTGCGGTCAGATGTCGGCGTGGTACATTTTCAGCGCGCTTGGCTTTTACCCAGTTTGTCCCGGAACAGGTGAATATATATTCGGCGCTCCTTTTGTAAGCAGGGCGGTTATCAGACTCGAGAACGGTAATTCGCTGACTGTTGAAGCGGAAAATATTTCCGATGAGAACATATACGTTAGGGAGACATTTCTCAACGGGTCTAAAATTGAAAAGTGTTTCATCAGCCACGACGAATTAATGAAAGGCGGTACTTTAAAATATGTAATGTCACCGAAACCCGATAAGGAAAGAGGAAGGAAGATTGAAGACAGGCCTTATTCAATGAGCGGATATTAAGAACAGAAAAAATATAAACTTTAATTTGAAATCGTGATTTGATAAATTTGATTTGACGCGGCATTGACCGCGTATAATCAGTAAAGAATAAAACAATTAACACTAACAATACAGATGCAGGCGCTCCTCAAAAGAACAACGCGCCCCTTTCAGGAATCCATCCCGTTTTATTTGTTTTGCTCGTGCTTTTCGTTATATTCGTGACCTATCAGATTATCGGAGGAATTCTGAGCCTGTTCGTGCTTGGCAAGGACCTGAAAAACTTTTCGGGAAACATAACTACCGCGAGAATCCTAATCACTTTCTCTCAGTTCATGTTCATACTCGTGCCGGTTCTTATCCTGAGTCTGATGCAGGGTAATGAGGCTAAGGACGCGTTCCGCCTGAGAACGCCCAGAGCAAAACCTTTCTGGCTCGGGATGCTGGGCATTCTCGTTATTCAGCCGCTAATACAATCGTACATGTACATTCAGAATAAAATTCTTTTCTCGCTTCCATTCGGAACGGAGGCACTGAAGGCCGTAAAGGATTTTATGGACTCGCTGGAATCCGCGACGCTGAATCTGGTTACTGCTCAGAGCGTGATTGAATTTGCGTTTGTCGTAATCGTAATCGCAGTTACACCCGCGATATGCGAGGAATTTCTTTTCCGCGGACTCATATTCAGGAATTTTGAAAGAGCAATGCCCGCGGGAAAATCTATATTCCTGACGGGATTCATATTTGCTATTTTCCATTTTCATCCGTTCAACCTGATACCGCTGATTCTTCTTGGATTTTTTCTAACTTATACGGTTTATTATTCCGGCAGCATACTTACAGGAGTGCTTCTGCATTTTGTAAATAATTTTCTTTCCGCTTACCTCGTGTTCAGGTACGGGCGGGAAGGTTTTGACAAGCCCGACGAGCCTTTATCGGCGAATCTCGGACTTATTATCGCGGGAATTGTTTCTCTTTTTATTTTCATCGGCTTGCTATACGCTATTAAAAACACTTCAGATGAAAAGAAAAATAAAATAATAGTGAATGTCTAATACTGCAACGAGAATATTGGTGGGCGTTATAGCAATCCCGTTGATACTATTGATAGTGCGTTACGGCGGATATCCGTTCTTCGTTTTTTGCATTCTTCTTGAGGCGTTGTGTTTTTATGAACTGCTAAGAATGTCCGCGAAGAAGGGATATGAGACTCTGGTTTATCTTAACGTCTTTCTTTCCGCGTTGCTGTTCGTGTTGTTCTTGTTCAGAAAGGATTTAATCATTTACGGCATCCCGATACTAGTTCTTATACTCTTTGCCGTCGAACATTTCAGAGGCGGAAAGAGGAATATCTTCAATCCTCTGATTGTTATATTCGGCTTCGTTTATATTACGCTTCCATTCGGATTATTTTTCGAACTCGGTAAGAATTACATTATTGTCTATTATCTGCTCGCGCTTATCTGGGCGTGCGACAGTTTTGCTTTCTTCGGCGGAAAGTTGCTCGGGAAACATAAACTCACGAGCATAAGTCCCAAAAAGACTGTTGAGGGTTCCGCTTCGGGATTTGTATTTACGGTAATTGTATCGGTTATATTTCATCTCATATTCCCTGACGAAATTACGCTGACCGACAGCCTCATAATCGGTTCGCTGGTCGGGATATTGGCGCAGGTGGGGGATTTAATAGAGTCGTTCCTTAAAAGATTCGCGGGAGTAAAGGATTCGTCTAACATCATACCCGGACACGGCGGAGTTCTAGACAGGTTCGACAGTCTGATATTCTGTCTTCCCGCTGTACATGTTTATTTTTACTTTTTCAAGATATTTATAAATTAACTTGAATTGTTAATCGGAATTTTTATTTTTGTAGTTATTACACTGATACACCATAATGAGCGATAAAAAAAGAAATAGTAATAAGAAGAAACCGAAAAAGGATGACGAAATCCTGTTGCCCGACGATTCCGACACAGTCGAAGACAGGACTGAAGACGTTGAAGAGGAATTCGACGAGGATGAATTCATCAATCAAGTTTCGGAATTGAATACGGGGCGCAAGAAAGTTAAACTGAAAACGGTTTATCAGTTGCTCGGCAGTCCCACGAGATTCATTTCCGTTAAATCGAACGGCAAAGTCTCCAAACAGTTGTACAATGAACTTCTCGCCTCGCTCGAGGAGAAAGGCATAATGGTTCATTTCAAACTCGATTATTCAATCGAAGAAAAATTCAGATTCATCACCGAAGAAATATTCAACGAGGGAGTGGAGGATCTTGGTAAAAAAAATCACATAAATTTTATTTACGAAGATTTTCATCCCGAGAAACTTGCGGAAGATGATGAAGACGACGGCTTTATTGAATAATAATTTCATATGGTACTTCTTAACAGCAACAAAGGCGGGTTAGGCTCGCCGGCTGCGGACTTCAGCCTTAAAGGAGTCGATAATAAGATTTATACTCTTTCCGCGTTTGAGGAGAAGAAAATTCTCGTCATTATCTTCATGTGCAACCATTGTCCTTATGTCAAGGGCGTCATCGGCAGATTCATTGAATTTCAAAGAGCGTATTCGGATAAAGGCGTGCAGGTAATCGGCATCAGCCCGAATGACGCCGGGGCTTATCCGGAGGACTCGTTCGACAATATGATAAAGTTCAGCCGCGAACGCGGTATGAATTTTCCCTATCTTTACGATGAATCACAGAGGACGGCGAAAGAATACGACGCGGTTTGCACTCCCGATATTTATGTCTATGACGAGAGCAGGCTGCTGAAGTACAGAGGCAGGCTTGATGATAACTGGCAGGACGAATCAAGTGTAAAATCCCGCGACCTCAAGGCGGCTGTCGACGCTCTGCTTGCGGAGAATGAAATTGATTTCGAGCAGATTCCTTCGATGGGCTGCTCCATAAAATGGAAAAACCAATAATATAAATATGCCAAAATTAGTAATAGTCAGACACGGACAATCTCAGTGGAATCTTGAAAACAGGTTCACGGGATGGATTGATATTGATCTTTCTCCGAAAGGCGTTGAGGAAGCAAAGAGCGCGGGAAAAAAACTCGTCGGTTATAGATTCGACAAGGCGTTTACTTCCGCGCTTACAAGGGCTCAAAGAACACTGGACATAATTCTCGAGGAAATCGACCAGAAAGGCATTCCGGTCGAGAAAGACAAAGCGCTGAACGAAAGGATGTACGGCGACTTGCAGGGGCTGAACAAGGACGAGACGAGACATAAATTCGGCGCGGAGCAGGTGCACATATGGAGACGAAGTTATGACATCGCCCCGCCGAACGGCGAAAGCCTTAAGGATACTGCTGCCAGAGTGATGCCTTACTGGAACGAAAAAATTGTTCCCGAACTTACAAACGGCAGATCAATTCTTATCGCGGCTCACGGAAACAGCCTCAGGGCTCTCGTAATGCATCTCGAGAACCTGTCGAAAGACGAAATTCTGCAGACGGAAATACCGACGGGAGTTCCGAAAGTTTACGAACTTACAGGCGATCTGAAGATAGTCGAAACGAAATACCTCTGATTTGAAAAAGTACAGGGTCACAAATATTGTATTCGACCTCGGCAACACGCTTGTCTTCTTTGACCATTCGTATTTTTTTAACGGACTTGCCGAAAGGGAAAAAAAGTTAAGCGCAGCCAAATTCAAAAGATACATAGTCAAAAATAAACTCGACATTAAACTCGTGTCGGGCAGAATGAACCATAGGGAATTTTTCAGAAAACTTAAGAAGAAATTCGACCTCAGAATAGGGTATTCGGATTTTATTTACTTTTATTCCGACGTGTTCTGGGAAAACTCCGCGATGAAAAGGCTGCTCGAAAAAATATCGCGGATAAAAAAATACAAACTGTTCCTTCTTTCGAATACCGATTCGCCTCACATGAGTTTCATCGATAAAAATTTCCCCTACGTCAGGATTCTGAACAAGCGTGTCCTTTCATACAAGGTGCACATGTACAAGCCGCAGAAGAAAATATTCAGGTATATTCTCGAAAAACATAAATTGAATCCCGATAATACTGTTTTGATTGACGATGTTAAGGATAACGTTAAAGCCGCGGCGTCTGTGGGAATGCATACGATACATTACGTGACTCACAAGAAGTTCATGAGCGAATTTTCGAAGATTCTGAAACTGAAATAGGTTTTCTGAAATAGATTTCGAAAAGCAGGGATGCAGCCGCATCCCTGCTTTTTTAATTTCATTTCATCCTGTCTTTCAAACTCTGAGGCAGCGCGTCTTTGTGAATCGTGTAATTCATCATTTTCAGTTTTATGTAGTCATCGCTGTAATAATAGTAACCGCGCGGCTCTACGTTCTTTGAACCCGCGCCCGAATCTTTTATTAAAAACCAGTCCTTTCCGTTCTTCGTCATCATACCGAGAAGATGAATTCCGTGGTCGTCGGTCGTGGTCTGATTCGTGAACCTGAACTGGCGCGCGTATTCGTCAATGTAATCAGACGGGATGTCGAAAGTAGGTATCATAGCGACCTTGTTCCAGGAATCGATGCCCGGTTCTGAAACGTCGCCTCCGATTGATACCGTGTATCCGTTCTTAACGGCGTTCTTGAGAACGCTCATGAATTCGTCAAGCGGAATGTTGAAATATTCCGCGCTCTTCCACCAGTTGTCTGGCACTTCGTATTCCACGAATTTATCGTAAGGTTGCTGCATGTACGAAAGTATCTCGACATAATCGTCGGGATTAAGCGCAATTACTTTTTTAAAATAATCTTTAGGAGTCATTTCGTCTCCGTCAACCTTGAAATTATCCGGAGGCGTTCCGAGGTGGTAGTTCAGTATGGACTTTATTGTCGAAACAACTTCGTTCTCGTTCCAGTTGTTCGCGTCCTTTATCCCCTTTAGATATGACTGCATCTCATTGATCAATTTCCTGTGGTCGTGAACCGACTGCCCGGGAAGAAGTCCCGTATAAGCATCGAGAGGCATAGCCCCGTACTCCTTCCATATTTTAAGCACGGCGTTCGCTTCGGAGCCTTCCGCGAAAACCGAATTGCCCCTTTCGCGGACGAAGCGTTTTGCCTTTTCGACGTACTCGCAGTAAACAGTGTACAGGGGCGAAATCTTTATTTTCCTGTTGTGCACCCTGAACACTTCAGTCTCAAAATACGATGTCGTCGAAAACGACCAGCACGTGCCCGTGAGACCCTGAGACACGGGTTCGTTATGCCAGGCATAAGTGAATTCCGACAGCGTCTTCGGCAAATCTACTCCCGTGAAATCCACTTTGAAATTTTTCGCCGCCGTCTTTTGCTTCGCGGCGTATCTGTCGGCTTCGCCGGATATCTCCTTGTAATAACCGTCTTTCGGCTCTGTGAAAACCGCTTTATTCTTTTCCTGACCCTGCGCGGCAATGGATGCGAATAACATCGCGATGAGAGAAATGAGATAGAACTTTTTCATATTTATATTGCTTTTAATTTTGCTAATTTCCATAAATTATTATTTCCTCCGTTTAAATAATATATAAAATATATTCT
>DATMXZ010000046.1:0-7947 GCA_035561235.1 Ignavibacteria bacterium | reverse complement strand
GAATATGCTATTAGATTTTTTCAATATGAAAAAAACTCTCAAAATGATATTGAAGTTTCCGTGGGATATATTCAAAAAAGGGAATATGAAATCATCCGTTTAACAATTAGCATTTAATTTTTAGCTGTCAGCATTTAATTTTTAGCGGTCAGCATTAAAAATTATAACGGTTTCAATCAACGGGAAACCGTTGAAACGGTTTTGGATTTGTATTGCTGTCTTTCCCGCGGCTTACGCCGCAGGCTATATAGGTATCGCCGGCAAACGCCGGCTTTTTCATTTTGAATCTTGTAGGTAAATATAATGCCGCCATAGTATTGTTATAAAACGTTACAATGAACGGATTTTGTGATTATTTTCTTTTTATTCTAGAGTGGAGGCTGATAGCGGAATCAGTTATAAATTTCAGAATTACTTTTGTGTAGGATTTATGCGAATACAATGTGTCGTAAAATTCCGGAGCGATTTTTTTTAGTTTTGGAAGGCGGCTTCCCGGTATGCTCGGGAAATCGTGATGTTCGTTATGATAACCGACATTGAACATCAACAAATTCAAGGGACCGTAATAAGAGTATGTTTCCTGACCTTCCCTGAACACGTAGTGTTCGGCGATAAAATGACCTGATACGGGATTCAGTCCTCCCGCGAAAAACGATGACAGCAGGAGGTAAAAGAGTCCTTCCCATCCCGCGAATGGAAGGAAAACCGCCATAGCGATTACCTGAAAAAATATGTTGATGTAGTGCCACTTTTTCAATTTAATCGGATAGACGAACATCGGGCGGAGCGCGTAAAAGAAAATCTGGTTCACTTCCCAGATAAGTTTTCCGAAAGTTCCTTTAAATATTCTGGTCTCCGCTGTCGTAGGTATATCAACGTCGATTCCGTCCTTCCCCTGCTGACGGTGATGCATTGTATGATAGGTCTTGAATGACATAGAATACGGAAAAACAATCGGAATATTCGCGAACAATGCGAACCAGTTATTGTGAACCTGCTTTTTGAACGCAAGGTTATGCGTTATCTCGTGAATCGCGAGGAAAAGAGCGTGAGTTGCGGTCGAACCGATAAAGTAGGACACGATTATGAGAATCCAGATGCTGAAATTATCAATGAAGTAAGCGAGCGACAACTGTAACACTACAAGAAGAATCGTACCAATTACAAGTTTTATATCCCTGCCGACAAGTTCTCTGACCTGCGGATACTTCTTAAGAATGGCTTTCCTCCGCTCCGAATGCGGCTCCCGTGCTTCCGTCCAGTAAAAGTCTGCTTGTTCTTTCATAAATATTTAAATCACCCGCATTCGCATTATACTCTTTGAACGCGAAGGGGTTCAAGATTAATAAAAACTTACAGATTGATTTTATTCCTCAGAAGCAAGTATTATAGTACCCCCGAGAGGATTCGAACCTCTAATATCTGATCCGTAGTCAGAGGGTTTATCCATTAGCCTACGGGGGCAGTTTTCGCGGATACAATTTAATAAATGCGGGAATCAATAAACACTCAAAAAACAATTAACAATTAGTAATTAACAATTAGCAATCAGAGACATCCGAATTATATGATTCGTATCCGAGAGTTCCCAAGAACGGGGAGACTTCCGGATACATAAAGACAGACATCATTTATAAGCAGTCCATAAAAAGTGATTCAATTGAAAAAGAATTTCCTTTTTTCAACGGAAGGTTTAAAGTATTTTTGAGAAACAAAACCGTGAGGGCAAAACCATGATAAAAACCGAACTTTTCAATTCATCAATCATCGCGTTAAAAGATTATCTCGGAATTAAGAAAGATGAGACGCTTTTAATAATTTCCGACGAGACGAAACGCGACATCGCTCAGACTCTTCTCGAGGCTGGTAAGCAGTTATGCAAGGAAGCATTTCTGATTGAAATGAAGCAGCGGGAAATAAACGGCGAAGAGCCGCCCGAACAGATTTCCGAGTTGATGAAAAAAGTTGATGTCGTATTATGCCCTACCGCTAAATCACTCACGCACACCGACGCCAGAAGGAACGCAGTGAAAGAAGGCGTGCGTGTCGCCACGATGCCGGGTATAGGCATTGACACGATGGTGAGATGTCTGAGCGCCGACGCGGAAAAGGTAATTGACCTTTCCCTTAAAGTCAAAGGCATACTGAACGACGCGTCAGAAGTCAGGGTTGTTACCGAAAAGGGAACCGACCTTTACATGCCGATGAAAGGAAGGAACGTTATCGAAAGCACGGGCGTGCTCAGGAATAAAGGCGAAAGCGGAAACCTTCCGTCAGGGGAAGTGTATCTTGCTCCTCTTGAAAATCTATCTCACGGTAAACTGGTTATCGACGGTTCGGTCGCGGGAATCGGAATGCTTGAAGCGCCGATAACAATCGAAGTCAAAGACGGATTCGCGGAAAAAATCGAAGGCGGCAACGAAGCGAAGATTCTCGCGGGGATGCTTGACAAGGTCGGGCGTGACGCCCGCGCTGTCGCGGAATTCGGAGTAGGCACGAACTACAAGGCGCAGTTGTGCGGCGAAATTCTCGAAGACGAAAAAGTTTACGGAACTATTCACGTCGCATTCGGCAACAACGTTTCGATGGGCGGAAGCATAAACGTTAAAAGTCATATCGACGGACTTGTAATCGAGCCTGACGTTTACGTTGACGGAAAATTAGTGATGCAAAAAGGCAGGCTATTATAAACCTGATTCACGACGTCTTAATAATTTGATTTTTTGCCCGTATTTCCTTTTTTTATCATACGGACGAATAAAAAAAATATATTAAAATACCTCTTTTATTTTCATAAATTAGATATTAAATTCTTTTAAATTGCAATTTTCTTAAATTAAATTTCTGTATATGTCAGAACATACCTCTACAGGAGTGAAAGGATTGCCGGAAAACGCATACCGCGAACTTAAGGAAAACGAAGTATATGAACCAATCATGTCCCCCGATCAAATTTACCCGGAAGTAAATTTCCGTTCGGTGTTCTGGGGATTACTGATGGCTGTTATTTTTTCCGCCGCGGCGGCGTATCTCGGTCTGAAGATCGGTCAGGTCTTCGAAGCGGCCATCCCGATAGCGATTATCGCTGTCGGGTTGTCATACATTACAAAACGCAAGAACGCGCTCGGTGAAAACGTGATCATACAATCAATCGGCGCAAGTTCGGGCGTAATCGTTGCGGGCGCGATATTTACGATTCCCGCATTATACATACTCGGTCTCGAAGCGCAGTTTTATCAGGTATTCCTGTCATCGCTGCTCGGAGGATTTCTTGGAATTTTATTCCTGATTCCGTTCAGGAAATATTTCGTTTCCGACATGCACGGAAAGTACCCATTCCCCGAAGCAACAGCGACTACAGAAGTCCTCGTCTCGGGCGAAAAAGGGGGAAGCCAGGCTAAACTTCTCTTAATAAGCGGACTCATAGGCGGGATATACGATTTCATAATCGCAACGTTCGGATGGTGGAGTGAAGTCTTCACGACGAGAGTTCTATCCGTAGGCGAAATGCTTGCCGACAAGGCTAAACTTGTTTTTAAAATCAACGTCGGTTCCGCGGTGCTCGGTCTCGGATATATAGTAGGACTGAAGTACGCGGCGATTATATGCGCGGGCTCGTTTATCGGATGGTACATGATAATTCCGATAATAAACTATTTTGCTCCCGGCATAACTGTTCCTATCGGAGCGAACATAACAAAACTCGTCGGCGCGATGTCAGCGGAGGAAATATTCAGGGCTTACGTCAGACCGATAGGTATCGGCGGCATAGCGATGGCGGGCGTTATCGGCATCGTTCGTTCGTCGAAGATAATTAAATCAGCGTTCTCACTCGCAATAAAGGAAATTTTCGGAAAACACGACGCGAGCAAGGGCGTGAAGCGGACTCAAAGGGACCTTCCGATGGGCATTATCGCGGGAGGCATTCTTTTAACCGCAATCATCGTCTTCATATTCTTCATGTTCGGTGTTGTCGGAAATCTTACTCACGCTATAATCGGACTCGCAATAGTAATGGTAATAGCGTTTCTTTTCACTACCGTCGCTGCGAACGCAATCGCGATAGTAGGAACGAATCCCGTATCCGGTATGACATTAATGACCCTGATTATTTCATCGGTCATAATGGTTTCTGTAGGACTCACCGGAAACGTAGGTATAATCGCCTCGATGGTAATCGGCGGAGTCGTTTGCACGGCATTGTCGATGGCGGGAGGATTCATAACGGATTTAAAAATCGGTTACTGGCTCGGCTCATCGCCGTACAAGCAGCAGTCCTGGAAATTCCTGGGCACGGTTCTATCGGCTGCAACGGTCGGCGGAGTAATAATAATACTGAACAAGACGTACGGCTTTATAGGGGAAAACGCTCTTGTGGCTCCGCAGGCAAATGCCATGGCGGCAGTAATCGAGCCGATGATGTCGGGCAAACCCGCACCGTGGATGCTTTATGCCGCGGGCGCTTTCATGTCGCTTATACTGACAATGATAGGCGTACCGTCGCTGGCGTTCGCGCTGGGAATGTTCATCCCGATAGAACTTAACACGCCGATACTTCTCGGCGGTATTATTTCTCATTTTGTATCTACAAGAAGCAAGGACGAAAAAGTTAACAACGCAAGGCGCGAAAGAGGCACTTTAATAGCGTCCGGGTTCATAGCCGGCGGCGCGTTAATGGGTGTCGTAAGCGCCGTTCTGAAATTCAGCGGCATTAACTTTGTCAATGAAGCCTGGTTCGAATCGCATTCCGCGGAGATTATCGCTATCGTCATGCTGGCTGTAATCTGCGCGTACATGATTTGGGATTCGATGAGGGCAAAACCGGAAGATTAATTAAAATTTTTTATTAATCTTAAATTTCATTATTATGGCTGAACTACTTTTCAAGGATCTAACGGAAAAAATCATCAAGGTTTTTCTCGAAGTTTACAACCATCTCGGCTTCGGATACACGAAGGACATCTATCTCGAAGCCCTTACGCTCGAAATGACCACGCAGGGTCTCGCATTCGAGAAAGCCAAGGAAGCAGATATTTATTACAAGGAAACAAAAGTCGGCCAATATGTACTGGATTTTGTCTGTGACGACAAGGTTATTATCCACATTGACACGTGCGATAAAATAACCGATGAGATTGAATATTCAATCGTCAACCATCTGAAATCCACGAAGTATGAAGTGGGTCTCGTTCTGAATTTCGGAAGGCGGCCTGAAGTGAAAAGAAAGATATTCCAGAATCAAAGAAAATCGTTTATACCGAAAGGAGAAAATACTGAATGAAGCAAGACATACTGGAAAGATTTTTCAGATATATCAAGATAGACACGAAATCTGATGAAAGTTCCGAATCTTTCCCAAGCACTAAAAAACAATTTGATTTGCTTAACCTCCTCAAAGCGGAACTTACCGCATTGGGGCTCAAAGCGGAAATTGACGAGCACGGTTACGTGATGGCGACACTTCCCGCGAACACGGACAAGAAAATTCCCGTTCTCGGATTTGTCGCGCACGTCGATACAAGCCCTGATATGTCGGGTGAAAACGTCAATCCGCAGGTATGGAAGAATTATGACGGAGGCAGCATTGTAATAAACAAAGAACTCAATCTGGTTCTTTCACCTGAACTGTTCCCTGAAATGCTCGAGTACAAAGGCGACACGATAATCACAACCGACGGCACCACTCTTCTCGGCGCCGACGATAAGGCGGGCATCACGGAAATAATGACCGCGGTAAAATATCTCGTCGAGCATCCGGAATTAAAACACGGCGAAATAAAAATCGGATTCACTCCCGACGAGGAAATCGGCCGCGGAGTTGATTTCTTCGACGTTAAAAAGTTCGGCGCGGAGTTCGCGTACACGATGGACGGCGGCGGTGTCGGCGAACTCGAATACGAAAACTTCAACGCCGCGAAACTAACCGTCAGCGTTCAGGGACGCAACGTTCATCCCGGTTACGCGAAAGACAAGATGCTTAACTCGATGCTGATAGCGATGGAATACAACGCGCTGCTGCCCGTCAATATGCGACCCGAATACACGGAGCATTACGACGGATTCTTCCACCTGATTTCGATGAACGGCACAGTCGAAAACTCGACAATTACGTACATCGTAAGAGACCACGACCGCGCGAAGTTCGAAACGAAAAAGAAAACCGCTGTCGAATGCGCCGACTTTCTTAATAAGAGATACGGCGAAAGCGTTGTCAAAGCCGAATTAAAAGACCAGTATTTCAACATGAGGGAAAAGGTCGAGCCCGTTTACCACATCGTCGAAATAGCCGAAAAGGCAATGGTCGAACTCGGGATAGAGCCGAAGGTCGTGCCCATCAGAGGCGGTACGGACGGCGCGAGACTTTCATTCATGGGACTTCCCTGCCCGAACATATTCGCGGGCGGACTGAATTTCCACGGTAAGTTCGAATACGTCCCGCTCGAGTCGATGGAAAAAGCGACTAAGGTAATCTTAAAAGTAATCGAACTGTACACACAAAGAAAATGGTAGAATAATAAGAGCCGCATGATAAAACATGCGGCTTTTTTATAGGAGGACAAATGCCCAAATTTTCCGTTTCTTGTCTGTTGTTTTTCTCATTTCTTCTCACGGGATGTTATACCATCGAGCAGTATTCGGATACACCCGATAAAATCATTTCCGGTAAGTCGTTATTCAGGAATGACGGCAGTTATTTTATTGACAGCATCATATTAAAATCTAACGCGAGATTGGTATTCCCCGATTATGTAACCGGCTTTTTCAAATGCGGCCGGGACTCCTGTACGAAACTAATTTATCAAAGACTGGGCACTGTTACGGATACAATCCCCGCGGACGGGCAAAATCCGATGAAGATAGTATTAAGGCGCGCCCCCGTTGACTCGATTAATGCCGCGGACATTAAGATGATGTTCTACAGGAAGGAATCGTTCGACTACGGCAGTTTCGCGTACATAACGGGTGTAATATCAGCAGTCCCGCTAATTTATTTCATCGTCTGGATGTTGAGACCGTAACCGACGAATCCGAATTTTGTCCCCTTAATAAAGTTCTTCTTCTTCAGGCGGAAAGCGTTATTTCAGCAATATCATCCGCTTAGTCTGAATACCATAATCGGTTTCAAGACAATAGAAATACACACCGGATGAAAGTTTATTGGCATAATACAAATATTTATATGTCCCCGGCGGCTTCTTTTCATCAAAAAGCAAAACAATTTCTTTGCCCGATAAATCGAAAATCTTAAGGCGGACATTCGTTGTTTTCGGAAGTGAAAATTCTACTGTGGTGCTTGCATTAAACGGATTAGGATAATTCTGCTTCATCAAGAAATTTTCCGGAACTTCGGAGGATATTTGTTTTACAGGGATTAATATAGACCCGTATGTAACGGAATCAATTATTGCTCCAACCAAAGTAATTGAAAACCAGCCACCCCCGAACGGACAGCCATATCCTTGATACAGAGACAAAAAACCAAAAAATTCGGAATATGCCAATATTCTCGAACCGCCAATCGGGGCGCCGAATGTATCAGTACGCTGAACTGCTCTTAAAGGGAATCCGCAATTGAGTATACTATTAAACGTTCCGGTGTCGCTCACTATACAGCGTACATAATTGGGTAAGGTATCAAAGCATTGATTAAATAAATATCCCTTCGGCCAGTTCATTCCAATAACAGTCTGTTTAAGATTCGAATCAAGACATCCGTTAGTATATCCCATTTTGCCATATAGTATTTTCGACAGTGTATCGTAATAATAATAATGACTATAATCGCCCATAGCCGGCTCATTATATATACGTAACTTTTGGAATTTGACGCTATTTATTATAGTATCCGAAATTACTCTGGCCGAGAATCTTACATTAGTATATTCAAAACTATAAATGAATTCATAGTAACTTCCGATTTTATATAATTGCCGGACATTACTATAG
>DATMXZ010000045.1:0-13424 GCA_035561235.1 Ignavibacteria bacterium | reverse complement strand
ACCAATTTAATAATATTTTAACAAATGGATAAGAAATTTGACATCATACACGGTCTTATTGACGAGAGCAGGAAAATTGTACTGACGACGCATCTTCTTCCCGACGGCGACGCCATCGGCAGCGAACTGGCACTATACCATTACTTACTTAAAAAAGGCAAGGACGTAAGCATTATCAATCATAACGAGTCTCCCGACCATCTTACATTTCTCGACGATGAGAATATAATAAAACGGTACCGCGACAGGAAAGAGGAGAATGACAAAATCATAGCGGAAGCCGATTTGATTTTCGTTGTCGACACGAATGAATACGCACGGCTGCGTTCGATGGAAGACTCAATAAGAAAATCAAAGGCAAAGAAAATATGCATTGACCATCATCTCGGACTCGACGCTAACGGATTTGACGCGTACGTAACGGATCCCGAATCTCCTGCTACGTCCGAAATGCTTTTTGATTTCATCTGTTCCGACAATCCCGATTTTATCGATAAAAGAATCGCCGATAATCTTTACGCCGGAATAATGACGGACACGGGCTCTTTCCGTTATCCGAGAACCACGGAAAAAACATTCCGCATATGCGCCGAACTGATAAAGAAGGGGACTGACCCTGTGCACGTTTACGATATGATTTACAACAACATTCCGCAGGACAAGGTGAAACTGCTGGCGCGTTTCATAGACAGCCTGACTTTTCATTTTAAGAGAACGCTCGTCATAGGCACGGTTACGATGAAAGACTTCAAGGAATTCCATTCCGACGTGAAAGACGTCGAGGGCTTTTCGTCATTCCTGATGACGATGAAACACATTAAAGCGGGATTTCTGATAGTCGAACTGCCCGACAGTTGCAAGATATCATTCCGTTCAAAGGGTGAGGTCAGGATTAACGAATTCGCGAAGAAATACGGCGGGGGCGGGCACAAGAACGCCGCGGGAGCGACCGTTGAAAACGCCGATATAATTGAACTTAAAGACAAACTTGTCCGCGATTACGAGTCATTCATATCGGCAAAGAAATGATATCACGTCAAACCGTTCTGTTTAAATATGTTTAATCTGTAAAGCGTATAATTTATTTTTGATATATTTAAAGTATGTTTGAACAAATAACCGAAAAACGTATCAACGATGCTTCGAAAGAAGTAAACAGGATGCGGGATTTTACGTATGAGTCCGTCATAAACAGCGGTCTCAACGAATTCACGAAGAACTTCATACTTTCCGAGAGCGGCAATTTCGGCTCAAGGGAAGCGGTGCTCAAAGCCGCGGAGAAAGCAGTCAAACTTCTTATAAATTATACGTTGAGACCGAAATGGACGATTGTCAATTTTATTTTCGGCAGTCTGGATTCAAAGCCGTCATCCGAGATACTAAAGAAAGTGGAGGTTTTCACTTTTTACCATTACTATCTCGAACTTATAAGAAGCATAGCGCTTGACAGTGAGCAGATTTCCGTAAAGAAAATCACTGTCGATGCGGCGCTTGAAAGCGTCAACAAGGACATTTACGAAAAACTTACGACTGATATATCGAGTTTAAAGATTAAAAATCTTTTCGTTCAGGTGTTTCGCCTGAAGTACGGCGACAATTCGGAAATAAGTCTTGACATGAGCGTGCCGTACTATTTCATAAAGTTATATCTCGAAGATAAGGGGTATGACGACCTATTGTCGAGGTTTGGTAGCGATTTCAGCGACGGGGTCGAAATCGAACTGAAGACAATCATCAAGGTGCTCACGGGAAAATATACTGTTTACGACACATCAAAAAGGTCCGACGAATCGTTCACACAGGTGCCTTCCTCATTCACGGTAAAGAAAACAGAAGACGCTCCGATAACAGAAATGACGAAACCCGAGAAGGAAACACCTGCCGCAGAAGAATCACAGAATGCCGCAGAAAAGTCACTCGGAAATCAATTTGAAGAAAAGCAGGAAATCAGCGAAATTCAAGAGGATTCAATTATTGAAGAAACTCCGCCTCCGGCCGCTATAATTCCTGAAAGCGAGGAACGACACATCAGATATCTTTTTAAGGAGGAAGAAATAAAAAACATTTCGAAGAAAATTTTCAAGGGGAGAAAGCATCTGATGTTCGATTCGCTTCTTGAAATAGAAAAACTACATAACTGGCGCGAGACAACGGAATACCTGAAGAAACTATTCATCGAGAACAAGGTGGATTATTATGACAAGAACGTAATTCTTTTTACGGATATTCTAAGCGACTATTTTGAAAAGAGGGAAAGATAAAACATGTTCATAGATTACACAAAGATATACATAAAATCGGGAGACGGCGGGAACGGATGCATAAGTTTCAGGCGCGAGAAATACGTTCCGAAAGGCGGTCCTAACGGCGGCGACGGCGGCAACGGAGGAAACATAATCTTCAAAGCATCATCGCAGTTATCCACTCTCGTCGATTTCACATACAAGCGGCATCATAAAGCAGGCAGAGGCGCGCACGGGCAGGGCGGCGACAAAAACGGAAAGAACGGCAGGGATGAAATCATACTCGTTCCCTGCGGAAGCGTAATAAAGAATTTCGAAACGGGAGAGGTAATTACGGAATTGCTTCACAGCGGCGAAGAGAAAATAATTCTGAAGGGCGGGCGAGGCGGAAAAGGAAACACTCATTTTAAATCCGCAACAAACAGGACTCCCCGTTACGCGGAAAAGGGCGGCGCGGGTGAGGAAATGATTGCCGTAATAGAATTGAAACTCATAGCCGATATCGGGCTTGTAGGTTTTCCGAACGCGGGTAAATCGACACTGATTTCAAAAATATCTTCCGCGAAGCCGAAGATAGCGGACTATCCGTTCACGACACTAAAGCCCAATCTTGGTATAGTAAGGTACCGCGAATATGATTCTTTCGTAGTAGCGGACATACCCGGAATAATAGAGGGGGCGTCGACGGGCAAGGGGCTTGGAATACAGTTCCTGCGGCACATTGAGAGAACGCGCATACTCCTGTTCATGATAGATTCGACAAGGCTTAATATTAAAGAAAAGAATTTTCTAAAAGACTATAAGATTCTTCTCGGCGAACTTGAAAACTACGAAGCGAATCTTCTCGACAAGCCGAGAATTATCTGCTTCACTAAGACCGACGCGATAAGCCCTGAACTTAAGAAGAAACTCAAGGGCGTAAGGACCGCGGGAATAGATAAGATAGCAATCAGTTCCGTGACGGGAGAAAACCTCGCGGAACTAAAAGACCTGCTCTGGAAAAAACTAACGGAAGAAAAGAAAAAATGAAGAAACCATTAATACTAATTTGTAACGACGACGGCATAGGCGCCGACGGAATAAAAGCGCTCACGAAGGAAATCAAAAAATTCGCCGAGGTATTTGTCGCGGCTCCGCACGCACAGCAGAGCGCGGTAGGGCATTCGATAACGATGGCAAATCCCATCCGCGTGAAAGAGACTCTTATGTTCAGGGACTTTTACGGATACGCTGTGGAGGGCACTCCGGCGGATTCGGTTAAGATTGCTGTTCACACGCTTCTCAAGGGAAGGAAAATCGACCTCGTGATATCGGGAATAAATCAGGGAGCGAACACAGCGATTAACATAATCTATTCGGGCACGGTTTCGGCTGCCACGGAGGGCACGATACTCAGTTTGCCGTCAATCGCGGTATCACTAACGAGTTACACGTACAAGGATTTTTCAATCGCGGCGAAGTTTTCCGCGAAACTGGCGAAGGTCGTACTAAAGAAGGGTCTCCCGAAAGGGACTCTCCTGAACGTAAACGTGCCCGCGATAAAGAAAGTGAAAGGGGCGGTAGTAACGATGCAGGGAAAATCGAACTGGGACGACACGTACGAAATTCGGCTCGATCCCGCGAACAGAAAGTATTTCTGGCTCACGGGCAGCATGCTTAAACTCGACAAGACGATAGAATACGACGTGAAGGCGGTTGACGAAGGTTACATTTCGGTTACTCCGATACACTACGACCTGACGGATTACGGATTTTACGATAAAATGAAATCCTGGAAGATATAGTTTGTAAAAAAATATTCGGCTATGAAACCAAAGTTCTTCTCTGACCGCAGCCTTTTCAGAAAATGGCTGGAGAAAAATCACAATACAAAAAAAGAATTAATTGTCGGATTCTACAAAGTGGATTCCGGCAGAAAGAGCATTACCTGGCCGGAAGCAGTCGATGAAGCAATTTGTTTCGGATGGATTGACAGCATACGCAGGAAACTCGATGACATAAGTTATATGAACCGTTTTACTCCGAGAAATCCGAAAAGCAACTGGAGCCTTGTAAACATCAACAAGGTAAAACAACTTAAGAGACTCGGACTCATGCGTCCCGCGGGTCTTGAAGCATTCAACAAATTCGAAATAAATTCAAAGCATCATTATTCTTACGAAACCGATACGACAGAACTTGACAAATCTTACATAAACACATTCAGAAAAAATAAAATAGCGTGGACGTGGTTTTCATCGATGCCGCCTTCGTACAGAAAGATCTGCGCGAGATGGGTGATGACGGCAAAGCAGGAGCAGACAAGGGTGAAACGTCTTGGAGAACTCATTTCGGACAGTGAAAAAGGAGTAAAAATAAAACCGATGCGTTTCGGCGGCAACCAGCAGAAAATAATTCCGTAACATTAAATAAATATATTATCGTCTATGAATCCTCCGTTTACGGTAACACAGTAAAGTCACTATAGTCAACATCGTTTGATTTTAAGATTAGGACAGTAAAATTTAACTCGCCGCCCGGAATACCCGGGCGGCATAAACATAAAATATCATGGCGGCAAATATTGATTTCAACACAATCGACTGGTCGAAGATACCGAAAGAGGAGCATCCCGGAGAAACGGGCACATCATACTGGCAGACCGTACAATATAAGGGTCTCCGCGTGAGAATTGTAGAGTACTCGGAAGGCTACACCGCGGACCACTGGTGCGGGAAAGGGCACATAGTTCACTGCATCGAGGGAGAATTCGCGAGCGAGTTTGAGAGCGGCGGTTCGGTAGAAATGAAAAAGGGAATGACTTACGTGGTATCCGACGAATTGAGTTCGCACCGCTCGGTAACTAAAGGCGGAGCAAAACTTCTTATAATTGACGGAGAATTTTTAAGCAAGTAAAATATTAATCATGGACGCAGGAAAAATTATTTCTGAATTAGGAAGGAATAAGAGAATATTCGGGGATCTTCTTGAAAACAGCACACCTGAGGTTTATTCGTGGAAGCAAACTCAAGAGAAGTGGAATTTGCTGGAAATCGTTTGTCACCTTTTGGACGAAGAGCGTGAAGACTTCGGCGCTAGGGTAAAAAGCACCCTCGAGGACCCGAAGCAATCTCTTAGCCCGATTGATCCGCAGGGATGGGTTGTTTCGAGGAAATACAATGAACGGGATTATAATGAAACGCTAAACGCTTTTCTCGACGAAAGGACAAAGTCAGTCAAGCGGCTCGAGGAATTGAAATCTCCGAACTGGGAGAATGAACACGTTCATCCGACACTCGGTCCGATGACGGCTGGAAAATTCCTTACTAACTGGCTGGCGCACGATTATCTTCACATACGTCAAATCATAAAACTGAAGTATGATTACCTTGCGGCAAGCGTCGGTGAAGATTTATCCTACGCCGGAAACTGGTGACGATGGAATGTATGTTAATAAGATTGAAAGCGGAATCATAAAAGTATTTTATTTCCAATCTTAAACCGAAAAAATGGAAGAAGACAGAAAAGTATCCGCGGCGTTAAACGCGCTGGAGAACTGTCTGGACCTTATAGCAGAGGACAGGATTCTTGTTCTGAGCGATTCGGAATCAAGCAATGTTTCATCCGCGTTCATTGAAGCCTGCAAAATCAAGGGATGCGCAGTCGATATATTCACACTGCGGAGCGGCAGCAGACCCTTGAAGTCAGTACCCCGCGAACTTGATGACCTTCTTGGAGGTAAAACAGTTGTATTGAACATAATAAAGGCGTTCCCCGAAGAAATCCCGTTCCGTATCGAGTGGATTCTTAAAGTCGAGAAATACAAAAGCATCAGAACGGCACACATGCCGGGAATAACGGAAGAGATGATGACGGACGGTCCCGTTGACGTCGATTATTCACTTATGAAAGAAAAAGCGGAGGGACTTCTCGCTCAACTTAAGAACGTAAAGTCGCTTCACATCACGACACCCGCGGGAACGAATTTATCGCTCGGCGTTGAAGGCAGAAGGTTTCTTCACGACCTTCACATCGGCCCCGGGGAGATACAGAACATTCCGTGCGGTGAGGTTTATTGCGCTCCCGAAGAGGATAAGGCTAACGGAACGCTTGTCATTGACGCGAGCGGCGGAGACCTCGGGCTCATAAACACGCCGCTTACAATAAAAATCAAAAACGGGATGATAGAAAGATTCGAAAGCGAAGACGATGAACTCGTGAAAACGATTGAGGCGCTTACGGGAAATGACATTGAATCGAACACTATCGGTGAACTCGGAATCGGAGTGAACCCCGGAGCGAAAATCAAAGGAAACATGCTTGAGGATGAAAAATCTACAGGTACGGCTCATATCGCGTTCGGCAATAACGAAGACATGCCGGGCGGCAGGAACCGAGCGCCGATACACCGCGATTTGCTTTTTAATTTGCCGACAATAAAAGCATATTACACGGACGGCTCCGAAAGAATTGTAATGGAAAACGGAAGCATAAAGAGATATTAAATTAAAATGAAAATTCTTTTCATACAGGCAGGCGGCACGATAGATAAGGATTATCCGAAGAGCGTAAAAGGATACGCGTTTGAGATAGGCGAGCCTGCCGTAAAGAGGATTCTCGAAAAAATCAAACCTTCGTTCGATTATGAAATTCTTCCGCTGATTAAAAAGGACAGCACCGAATTAACGGAAGACGACAGGCGGAAATTATACGAAGTATGCGCGAACGCGGACGCTGATAAAATAATTATAACGCACGGAACGGACACGATAATTGAGACCGCCGAATACATATCGGGCATAAGGAACAAGACAATAATTCTCACGGGCGCCTTTAAGCCGGAGAGGTTCAAGGACTCCGACGCGGAATTCAACGTCGGCGCAGGAGTCGGCGCGGTTTCCCCGCTTGGTCCGGGAGTCTATGTATGCATTAACGGGCGAATCTCGCTTTGGAATAAAGTGAAAAGGGATAGAGAGGGAAAGTTCATTCACGAAGACTGAAATGAAAACTAAAAAGGAAATAAGAAACGAATACAAGCAGATGAAGTTCCGCAAGGGCGTGTTTCAGATAAGGAATAAATCGGACGGAAGGGTGTATATCGGAAGCAGCATGAATCTGGACAAGGCGTGGAACTCTCAGAAATTCAAACTCGAAGCCGGCATCCATTCCTGCAGAGAACTTCAAGAAGATTACAGGAAAGCGGGCGCGGATAATTTTATTTTTGAAATAATAGAAGTGCTGAAAGAAACCGGCGAGACGGAGGGCACGGAGGAAGAAATAAAAGAACTCGAGGAAATATGCCTGATTGAAATTCAGCCTTACGGAGAAAAAGGATACAATAAAAAAACCTGAAAGTTTTCAGAACTCAACCGGTTTCTTTCCGTACAATAAATATGAGGGTATTTATATGAGCAAAAAAGATAAGAACAGAGTTTGTCCCGTGGAATTATCGGGAAGTCTCGATACAAAATTCAGGAGACTGTTTCAGAATCCGGTCAGGATACTCAAGCCGTTCATACTTCCCGGAATGGAAGTACTGGATCTGGGCTGCGGACCGGGATATTTCACGACCGCCATCGCGGAACTTGCGGGTGAATCGGGTAAAGTAACGGCAGCCGACCTGCAGGAGGGCATGCTGGATATTGTAAGGAAAAAAATTCAGGGAACGGAGTTGGAAAAACGAATCGTGCTTCACCGGTGCGAGAAAAATACAATCAATTTCAGCGGGACAGCGGATTTCATATTCGCGTTTTACGTTATTCACGAAATTCCCGACAAGGAAAGGCTTTTCTCCGAACTATACAACACGTTAAAGCCCGGCGGAAGGCTGTTGATCGTCGAGCCGCCTTTGCACGTATCTAAAAGCGATTTCAGAAAAATGATAGACATAATCGTGGACACGGGATTCAGTTTAAACGGCTCACCGCGGCTATTCCCGAACAAGTCCGTTCTTTTTCAAAGGAATTAGAACTTCCTGTTTTCCATTCGTTATTGAATTGAAAATTACGGTTCCATCGATAATTTTTAATCCTTATGATAATAAAAAAACTCAACATAAATTTGGCACTGCTCGTATTGATGATTGTCTTCTGTAATTCCGCGTTTTCACAGGAAGATTCTCTGAAGGCGGGTGTAGAAAAGATAATCAACGAGTCAGGTTGCAGCGTCGGAGCGGCAATCAAGGAACTTGAATCCGGAAAAACATACCTGTTTAACAACGACGCGAACTATCCGATGCAAAGCGTGTTTAAATTCCCACTCGCAATGGCGGTTCTCGACCGCGTTGACAAGAGGGAAATATCGCTTGACAAAATTATTAAGGTAACGAAGCAAGAACTTCTTCCGAAAACTTGGAGCTCCTTGAGGGAAAAATATCCAGAAGGCGGAGAATTGAAATTGTCGGAAATTATTTCCTACACCGTATCTCAGAGCGATAACAACGGATGCGACATACTGTTCAGACTTATCGGGGGACCGCTTGTAGCGGAGAAATACATACACGGACTGGGAATAACGGATATAAGCATAAAGAACACTGAAGAGGAAATGCACAAAGACGGAACGCTTCAGTTTCTTAATTCCTGCAAACCTTCAGCGATGGCGGAACTTCTGGGTATATTGTCGAGCGGCACGGCGCTTTCAAGAGAGTCCAATGACTTTCTTCTGAAGATAATGACGGAAACCGCGACGGGTCCGAAAAGAATCAAGGGACTTCTTCCGGAAGGAACAATAGTTGCGCATAAAACAGGCTCTTCGGGAAAATCGGATGACGGAATTACAGCCGCCTGCAATGACGCGGGAATTGTTACTCTTCCGGACGGAAAGCGTTTCGCGATAGTCGTATTCGTGTCGATGTCAAAGGAAAGCGATGAATTTAACGATTCAATTATCGCAAGAATCTCCAAACTGGCAATTGATTATTTTATATCTTTGAAATGAATTTGCCGGCACGAATAAAGCGTTAAAGATACGGCAGACTTTCTAAAACAAAGAAAAAAGCAACAGAAATGGATATCAGCATTTTCTCAGAAAAGGAAAAACAACCGACCGATTCCGCTTTGAAGAAAGCGCTCGGGAAGAATTATGAGTTGTGGAAGAAACTCGAAGACTATACGATTTTGAAGTATTCCAATGCAGTTAAGGAGTGGGCTTTTCCGGGAGCGAAGTACGGCTGGAGTTTCCGCATAAAGGACAGGAAACGCGTGATAATATACCTGCTGCCGAGGGACGGATATTTCAAGGCGGCGTTTAATTTCGGACAAAAAGCGTATGAGGAAATTCTTGCAAGCGATGTCGCGGATGAGATTAAGAAGGAACTCGAGTCGGCGCGCGCATACGCGGAAGGCAGGGGAATAAGGATAGACGTTAAGCGTCATGCCGCGATAAAGGACATTCAAAAACTAATCGTAATAAAATTGTCAAACTAATAATAAGGACTAATTGAAAAACAACATTCTAAAACTGCCTATGCTCGCGGCTGCTGCTCTGATTATCATTTGCGCATCGTGCGCTGAAATAAGTCAGGCGGCTCCGTTTTCCGATTCGGTACGTTTCAACAGGAACAAAATATATTCTCTGGCTCTCGACGGTGAAATCCGAAAAGCGCTGATGCTCTTAATGGTAAGTGATTCGATATCAATACCGGAAAATGAATGGGAGTTTAAGACCAGGTTTGAAAGCAGATTTCATTATCTCGAGGACAAAAGCGGTTATGCTGAGGAACACAGGTCTCCGATAGACAGCCTGCTGAAGATTTATTCGGATTACTGGCGTCAGGCTTTTCTTTTTCCCGAATACAATAACGACAGTCTTCTGATGAACAAACTTGCGGCGTTTCTCGGCGGTAATTTCGGCGTGAAAAATTCCGAAATGAGGAATGACGATAATCTCAATATATATCTCAAAAAGTACATCAACTCGAAGGGGCTTCAAACGACGGGTTTCGGCAGGACGGGCAAGTATCTCGATTTGCTTGTCTGGCGGACAATGTATGACACACTTTACAAATTCAATCTCTTCTCGGATACTATAAATGTAAAAGTTGTTTTCATGGATGGTTTTGTAACGCTTGGCTGGGAGGAGTACGCTACATTTGGTACGTATTATCCGGGCGGATGGGCGGATTCATCGGCATTGTACTGCGTGAAGCCTGCATACGATTTGAGCAGCGAAAATTTTCTTGTCTCGTATCTCGCGCACGAGGGCAGGCATTACAGCGATTACGGATATTTCCCGAAACTGTCGGGGGCGGACCTCGAGTACAGGGCGAAACTTACGGAGTTGAGTCTCGCGGAAACTTCCCTATTTAAATTACTTAAGTTCTTCATAGAGAACGCGAATTTCGACAGCGACAACAGTCATTCTATTGCAAACTATTGCGTTGTGAGGGATTTGTCGCGCGCAATCTTTTCAAATGATTTTGAAAATGACATTGAAAAGTGGAAAGGTATAGACACCCGGCGGATCAATGAAGTTTCTTATGCAATCCTGTCAAAAAACACCGAAGAATTAAGGAAATTAGGAATTAACGTGCAGGATTACATAAAGAATAAATGAAGTAACGGTTAATTTTCGATTGAATTCCGTTCAGAAAATTAGATGGAAGATATGATTTGATATGAGTATTTTTAAAGATATTAAATTCTTATATGAAAATACGATATATACTGCACTTCCTTCTTCTTCCGATGCTTTTTCTTACTTTCAACGTTACAATTGCGCAGGAAGAGGAAGAATACCTTCTTGAAAACGAAACAAGCGAGGAAATACTTGCCCGTGAAGAGTTCATTCTTACAAGACGCGCGGGAGGACCGGGACAAATACTATCACCGATGACGTATCCTGATGCCGTTCATCAGAAATCAATGATGACGCGCGACAAGGATATAATGCAAAACAATACTCACAGTACGTCGTGGGTGAGTATAAACCCGACAGGAATGTTTTATCAGTTTACAAATAATAATTACATTTCGGGCAGGACGAACTCGATAGCATTTCATCCTGCGAATCCCAATATAATGTACATTGCGGCGGCACAGGGCGGCGTATGGAAAACCACGGACGGCGGGGCAAACTGGTTTTCGCTAACAGACGATCTTTCCACGCTCGCTTGCGGCGACATAGTAATAGACAAAAACAATCCAAGCATTCTCTATCTTGGAACCGGAGAACTAAACTATTCGTCGGACAGCCAGTACGGTAACGGAATTTATAAGACAACCAACGCGGGTGTTTCCTGGTTTCAGATAGCAACAGTTTCTCAGGTCGGGAATAAATGCTCGTACATGGCTATCGACCCGTTCAACTCGAACATAATATGGATGGCGGGCAACAGCGGCGTGTTTAAATCCACGAACGCGGGTATAAACTGGACGAACACAGGCGCGGGCACGAACGCGAACTGCGTGATACTCAACCCGCAGAATTCGTCTATAGTATATGTCACTGTCGGCGGGACAAACGCCGGATTGATAAAGAAATCAACAGACGGCGGAGCGGTCTGGACTACGTTGTCAACGGGACTTCCTTCTTCGATGGGGAGAATACAACTTGCAATCGCGGAATCAAACGTGAATTATATATACGCCAGCATTGCGGCAGCGTCCGGCGGCGCGCTGGTGGGGCTATACAGGTCAACAGACGGCGGAGGCAACTGGACCGCGATGGCTACGACGCCGAATTATCTGAGTTCACAGGGATGGTACGACAACTCGGTAATAGTTAAGCCGTCAAACGAGAATCTCGTTTTGGTCGGCGGACTCGACGTGTATGTTTCGACCACGGGCGGAAGCAGTCTCGTTCAGCGTTCGCAGTGGGCGACGACAAATCCCGGAAATTTCTGTCACGCGGATATTCACCGTCTCGCATATAACGGCAGCGTCCTCTGGTGCTGTTCGGACGGAGGAGTTTATAAATCGACAAACGACGGACAGAACTGGACTGACCTTAACCGGACTATATCGACACTTCAGTATCAGAGCGCGGATTACGACCCGACTAACATTCTGAATCTTCAGGGCGGCACACAGGATAACAACAAGCAAACGTCCACGAACGGCGGGGCAAACTGGATTCAGAGAACGACGGGCGACGGCGGTTATACGATAATTGACCCGGTAAACACGAATTATATTTACGGTCAGTACGTCAACGGTTCCATACAGCGTTCCACTAACAGGGGAACCTCTTTTTCAAGTTTCACGCCTTCCGGTTCAACGGGCGGACTTTTCTACAATCCTTATGAAATGGCGCCGGGGGACCATAACACGATAGTGTTCGGAAGAGCGGACATCTGGAAAACCACGAACGCTCAAACGGCAACTTCTTCATCGGGGTGGACGCAGATTGCCACAACAACGGTGGTAGGCGGAAACGTATCCGCGATTGGAATCAGTTCGACGAACATAAATAAAATTTACATAGGCACATCCAACGGAAGGATTCTCGTAACGACCAATAACGGAGCCAACTGGTCGGTCACGACAGGTTATTCGTACGTCAGCGATTTCGTCGTGGACTATGCAAACGACGAAATATGTTACGCCACATTCGGCGGTTCCGGCGCGACGAGAGTCGCAAGGACGACAAACGGAGGCATCAACTGGACTAACATTTCATCGAATTTGCCGAACATAGCGATGAATTCAGTCGTTTTAAGAACGGTACCACCGCGAATGTTATTTGTCGGGTCCGACTTCGGAGTGTTTCAGACAACAAACGACGGCGCGAACTGGATTGATTTCAACAGCGGTCTCCCGATGGTCGAAATTTATGATATGAAATACAAGCAGAACGTCGGACAGATACTCGTTGCCACTCACGGACGCGGCTGCTGGACATTCGACCTTAATTCCGTACTCGGAACCGATCCGTACGGTCAGGTGCCCGACAACTACAATCTGATGCAGAATTTTCCAAATCCGTTTAATCCGGAAACGAACATAGAGTTCGACATTCCGTTTTACGGAATGACAACACTGGAGGTGTTCGACATTTCGGGGAAACTTGTCGATAAATTAGTCAATCAGAACCTCAATGCGGGACATTACCGAGTACAATGGCGGGCGTCAAATTATCCGAGCGGGGCATACGTATACCGCATTCAGTCTGGAAATTTCACATCGTCGAAGAAAATGATTTTGCTGAAATAGATTTAAGAGATTAGAATCAAGAACTTAGAATCAAGAATCAAGAATCAAG
>DATMXZ010000044.1:0-3059 GCA_035561235.1 Ignavibacteria bacterium | reverse complement strand
CAATATGAGAATCCTCTGAACATTTTGAGAAGGAGATTTTGTTTTAAAACGTGATTCTCGGACCCGTGCTAATTATGAAAGTCCTCATATCCTGTGAGAATGTTCCTGTTCTCACTGTCGTGTATCCGCCGACATATTCAGTTATGTTCACATCTTTGAAACTCGCGTTTGAACCGAGAAAATCCAGCGATAAAACCCAGAAAAAATTCCTCGCCAGATGATATTTCCCGTTTATGGAAATAATATATGAAAAAGACGTAGCCGTCTTTTCATCCTGCCTGTAAAAATCGCTACCTCTTGATACTGTAAGTTCAGGCGCGGTGGAATTCAGCAATCCCGAATACGCCCTGAAACCCATTGAGACTTTCTTGTATATCGGATACGAAAATTCGAAACCGATGAATCCGCCGTAAGTATTCCACGTCCTCGAACCGGCTGTCCAGGTGCCGCCGTATTTCTGTTTCAGAGCGTCTTCAAGCGCGGACAGTTTTGTTCCGTTTGAATTGTAAAATCCCATTAAATATACGTCGATGACGTCAATCAGATGATAAGAAACGTTTGCTTCGATTTTATAACCGAGTTTGGCGAATCCCGCGCTTTCGTTATACGGGTCCTTGCTGCCGAAGTCGCCGTAAGGAATGCTTGGTCCGGCATTTATTTCAGCGCCGAATTTATTCGGATTAATTGTGACTTTATTATCCTGCGCAAACAGCGGCGCTGTCAAAATGATTAAAGTTAAAACGATTAGTATTTTTTTCATGCAATTGTTTGTTTTCTTAAATCTATGAAAATCGCAGGAAACAAAAAATAAAAAATTGCGTGAAGTGAAATGGTCCCTTCCGGGAATTCCGGTTTATACGAAAGATTGTCCGCAATTCAACTAATGCTTGCTAAGGTCTTAATCACGGTTATTTATTCTGGCGAATGCTATGAAATCTGTAACAGGTGGCGAATAGCCCGCCGCCTTGATTATCGCCGATATTTGCGCACGGTGATATGTCGAATGATTCATCACGTGCGACATTATATCGCTCAGTTTATTCTTGAACTTATCCCCTGCGGAATTTTCGTATGATATGACGGCGTCAAGTCCTTTCGGTCGGAGCGAATCGAAATACTTCATCCAGTCCTTGTGGACATTATCAATAATATCGCCGAACTCTGACGGCTCGAGTATATCCCAGGGATCTATATCGTGCGACCTGGAAGTTATTCTGTGATGCCAGACCTGCTGGGAATTCAGCACGTGCGAGAATAATAGTTCAACCTTTGTATTTTGCGGAATTTTATTTATTGTTTCAGCAACACGTCTGTTCGCCCAGTTGTCGTAAGTGAATAGCCTTCTGTAATGATTAATTAAGTCCATATCAGGTTTGAATTACCCCCGTATTGTATTTTGGAATATTTGGATTGCTGTCAGCGAGTTCAATGCAATATGATATAGTTTCGCGCGTCTTCGCAGGGTCGATAATTCCGTCAATCCAGAGCCTTGACGCGGCATAGAGCACGTTTGTCTGCTCTTCATACCTGTCGCTGATTTCCTGAAGGAATTTCTTCTTGTCGTCTTCGTGAATCTCTTTCCCGAGTTTCTTCATTTGTCCGATTTTTATATCAAGGAGTACATTCGATGCCTGCGCCCCTCCCATCACGGCTATTTTCGCGTTCGGGTAAGCGAATATGAATCTCGGGTCGTATGCCCTTCCGCACATCGCGTAGTTTCCAGCGCCGTAACTGTTTCCCGTTATAATAGTAATCTTCGGCACGGTGGAATTCGCTACGGCGTTGACCATCTTCGCGCCGTCTTTTATGATTCCGCCGTGTTCGGACTGCGAGCCGACCATGAATCCGGTAACATCCTGAAGAAACACGATAGGAATTTTCCGCTGGTTGCAATTCAAAATAAATCGCGTCGCCTTATCCGCGCTGTCCGAGTATATGACGCCTCCGAACTGCATTTCGGCGCCGCTCTTTGCAGTCTTCTTTTTCACTATTTCTCTCTGATTCGCCACGATGCCTGCGGCCCATCCGTCGATTCTCGCGTAACCCGTGATAATTGTTTGACCGTATTCGGGTTTGTATTCGTCAAATTCTCCCGCATCAATTATTCTCGATATTAAATCGTAAGTATTGTATGGCTTTGACGGGTCTTCGGGAATAATTCCGTAAATTTCTTTCTGCTCGTATTGCGGGCTGACACTTTTTATCCTGTCGAATCCCGCTTTTTCATTGTTTCCGAACTTGCTGACGAGGCTTCGTATTTTCTCTATCGCGGTCTTGTCGTCAGGTACCATTTCGTCCGTTATTCCAGATACGGTCGCCGTCACTTCACCGCCGCCGAGAGCCTCGGAGCCGATGACTTCGCCGATTGCCGCTTTAACGAGGTGCGGACCGGCAAGAAAAATGCTTCCGTTTCCTTCAACTATGATTGTCTCGTCGCTCATTATCGGAAGATAAGCGCCGCCCGCAACGCAGGGACCCATAATTGCCGCGATTTGCGGTATTCCAATTGAACTCATTACGGCGTTGTTTCTGAATATTCTTCCGAAATGTTCCTTGTCGGGGAAAATCTCGTCCTGCAGCGGCAGAAAAACACCGGCCGAATCAACGAGGTATATTATCGGAAGTCTGTTTTCAATCGCGATTTCCTGCGCGCGAAGATTTTTCTTGCACGTAATGGGAAACCACGCGCCTGCTTTCACTGTGGCGTCGTTCGCCACTATCACGCAGTTTCGCCCGTGAATCTTTCCTATGCCGAATACCGTTCCCGACGAAGGCGCTCCGCCGTATTCCTCGTACATCCCGTACGCGGCGAATTTCGCGATTTCAAAGAATTTTGTATGCTTATCGATGAGGAGGTCAATCCTTTCCCTGCAGTGGAGTTTCTTGAAATTATGCAGTTTCTCGATTGCCTTTTTGCCGCCGCCTTCTTTTACTATCTCGGATTTTTCCGCGATGCTTCTAAGCAGGTTTTTGTTGAACAACTCTCTTGATTGGAATACCTTGTCCCTTTTTAAATAATTATTTGTCAATGCCATAGTAGTATAACAACGATAATGAGT
>DATMXZ010000043.1:0-3753 GCA_035561235.1 Ignavibacteria bacterium | reverse complement strand
GTTTATAAATGCCGCGCTATTTGTGATGCGAGTTCCGCATTATTGACGGCAAGTTTTATGTTTGATTCAAGACTTTTACCCGCCGTTATAGAGTTTACTTTTGAAAGAAGATACGGCGTAACCTCTTTTCCCGTAATTGATTCCTTTTCCGCTTCGGCAAGTGCCGCCTCAATTGCTTCGTTAATCTCCTTCTGGTCCATTGAAAATTCTTCCGGTATCGGATTGGCAATCAGAATGCCGCCGCCTAATCCCAATTCTCTTTTTATGTTTATTTCCTTTGCTATCTCTTCGGCGGAATCAAGCCTGTGGTTAACCTTAAAACCCGATTCGCGCGTGAAAAAGGCGGGAAACTCGTATGTTCCATAACCGATGACAGGCACACCGACGGTCTCAAGATACTCAAGCGTAAGCCCTATATCGAGTATGGATTTCACTCCCGATGAGACGACTGCAACGTCGGTTCTTGATAATTCCGTAAGGTCAGCAGATATGTCGAAAGTAGTCGCCGCGTTCCTGTGAACACCTCCAATTCCGCCTGTGGCGAATATTCTTATGGATGCAAGTTTCGCGCACGCCATTGTCGCGGATACTGTCGTTGCCGCGTTGAGCCCGCGCGATACAACATAGGGCAAATCACGTGTCGACGCTTTTAATACGCTCTTTGAATTTGAAAGCAGTTCAATGTCGTTTTTATCAAGCCCGATTCTAATGCAGCCGTTTATTACGGCAATAGTCGCCGGCGCGGCGCCGTTTTTCCTTACCGTGCTTTCAAGCAGCAGCGCGGTTTCAAAATTCCGTGGGAAAGGCATTCCGTGAGATATAATAGTTGATTCAAGCGCGACGACGGGCTTGTTTTCCTTTAAAGCCGCTTCTACCTCTTCCGATATTTTAAGATAACTGCTTAAACTCATTCAGATTCTTCTTCTTGTTTCGTTGAATAAATTTTCCAGATTGTTCGCGTTGAGATTTCCCCCCGCCGAACACTCTGACTCGAGCACGAATTTCGACGCGCACTTTCCGTATATCAAGGAATCTTTCTTTCCGCTTCCCTTCAGAATCCCGTATATAAAACCGGAATTGAAAGCGTCTCCGGCTCCGTTCGGCTCTACTACTTCCGTTGCCGCCGCATCCGTAAAAATTTCATCATTCCCTGTCAGTAATGCCGCCCCTTTGGCTCCGTTCCTGACCAATATGTTCTTTATGCTCGCGGATTCGTGCGGATGATACTTTCCGCTTTCGTAATCCCTGCCGAAAAGAGACCTGTATTCCGAAGCATTCAGCGAAAGATACTCGATTTCAGATTTTACGTTCATCACTTTTCTTGCTTTCGACGAAGAAACAGCATCTATGAAGACGGGTATCTTTTTCCCTTCCGCCGCGCTCGTGAGATATATCAATACATCAAACTCAAGGTTCGTATCAAGAATTATCATTCGGCTTCGCAAGATAAACTCCAGATTCTTCTCAATATATTCACGGTCTATCATAGCAGATGTCTCCCGCATGTCATTCAGGGCGCGTATTAAATTTCCGTTTTCGTCCGACACGGATAAATATATACCCGTCCTTTTATTTTGAGTTACAATGATTCTTTCCGTATTTACACCCGCTTTTTCTGTTGATTCGAGAACAAGCCTGCCTAAAATATCGTCACCTGCGCAGCCGAATAAATATACATTTATTCCCAAAAGCGCGAGATTTTCCGATATGTTCCTGGCAACACCGCCGGGGGTGACTATAACTTTTCCGGGATGTGAATCTTCGGAGTGTCCTGCGGATACGCCTTTTACGTCGGCATTAATGCCGCCTATCGCGCAAACATAATCGCTCATTTATTGAATTTATGCAAATTAGAAAAATCAATCAACTGACGATTGAATGCTGAATAAAAAAAGCACGGCGTGTTATAAGCCCGTGCTCTTTTCTTGAATCAAGCTGAAAAAGGTTATTTCAGTAATACCATTTTTCTTGTGCTGCTAAATTTGCCGGTTGACAGTACATAAAAATATACTCCGCTCGTGTAATTCGACGCGTTCCACGTTTCGGCGTACTGCCCCGCTTGCATTCTCCCATTTATTAATTGACTTACTTTTTTTCCTGTTATGTCGTAAATGCTTAGATTCACGAAAGATGTTTCCTGAAGCCCGAATTTAATCGTAGTCGACGGATTGAAAGGATTCGGATAATTCTGTGATAAAGAATAATCTACTGCGGTTTCGTTTCCGCCGGCATTAGTCACCTGTATCGGTTCAAATCTGAATGCCCTGTACGACATCTGTCCGGCAGGCAGTGAAAGATGATACAGCAACTGCCCCTGAGGATTCACTTCGGAAAGTGTAGTGGTTGCTGAACCCCATCCTATTAACGTGTTGCCGTTCGGTAATCTCTGCACGTTTCCCATCGCGAAAGCGTAAATGTCGGGATTATTTCTGTATTCCCAGACTTTCGTCGCCGTCATTGAGGTTTCCTCAAGTTTGTATTCGACTGCTCTTGAAAAGGACGGCGTGTGGTAATTCCCGTTATCAAATAGAAGATAATGACCGTCTCCGAGATAATTAATTGAGTGCTGATGGGAGAATTTCATCGTGTCGTTAACGAACGTGAATTGATTTTGCTTTCCGCCTAACCTCCAGATAATCTCTCCCGTAGTTGTGCTTATTTTTGTGATTTCGTCAAGATGCCTGCTTGAAATCAATATGCTGTTGTCGTCCATCGGTTCTATAGCGTTTCCGTGAACGTAATCGATGATTGTTGCCTGAAGATTTTCGTGAGTCGCGTCGGTAATCGGTATGTGGTCCCAACTGCTCCACTCAAAAACGACCTCTTTATTAGGATCGATTTTCTGGATTATAAGCCCTGTTACCTGCGCGTTCGGATTGCCGCCCGGAACTATCTGGCTCATATCGATTGTCTGCGTGTTATAAGCCATCAGCCAGGCGCTGCCGTCGGTTTCGAGACGTGCTTCGTGAAAATCCGTTGAGTATTCATAACTGCAGTAAAAACTGTCAACCGGCTGAAAATTCGCGTCGAGCCCTAAGTAAAAACGCTTCATTTCATCGAAATAGGTATACATGTTGTTGGGCTGCCGCTTGAAGTCAAAACCGCGCGCCGACAGCAATCTTGAGAAATATGGCGTCCCGTTATTATTTATTGCAAGAAGGTAAGATGCGACAACCGCGTTGTTGAAGTTGGAAAAAAATAAATATCCGCTTGAAGTCGGACCGTCCTGAACAATCACAAAAGACGGTATTTCGTCAGGCCCCTTCGGCCCGAGATAAACATTGTCTGTTCTTAATTCCTTTTTGATATTCTCTTCGACATTGGTCTTTATCGTCGATGAAGATACACGGAATTCATAATTGAGTTTACCGCCAAGCCCTGTAACGGTCACGGTCTCTCCCGCCGCGAATCTTCCGTCAGGCTTGAATATTAATTTGGTATTTCCCTCAACGGGAATTATCGTCCCGGTATGCGTTCCGCTTCTTGAACCCGAAACATTAATCCTTGCCGCTTTGATAAAACCCTGTTCAAGAGTCTTATCAAATCCGACTATGATGGTGGATTTTTCCGCGTTGTGCCTTGAATCAGGCCGTGGGGATAAATATTGAATTGTCTGCGCGCTTGAAACAGATGCGAACAATAACAGTATAGACGCAGTAATAAAAAAGTTTGATAATTTAACTGCCATAAAAATTTTATTTTATTCGTAGTTGAAATCGTTAAAGTTATTTCTGAGTATGGCAGATAAAGTGT
>DATMXZ010000042.1:0-3194 GCA_035561235.1 Ignavibacteria bacterium | reverse complement strand
CTGTACTTTTATCTGCAATAATTTGTTGCCCGATTTTTTAGTAACTGTAAAAATTAGCTCCTTGTAATCTATGCGCTCGTATATGTCCGGTATGTGTCCTGTTACCGTCTGAAGAAAACCGCTGAGCGTGTGGTAATCGTCGTTGTCAACCGGAACATCAGTGGAAAAGCGCTGATTGAACTCCGCAATTCCTATCTCGGGATTCACGAGAAATATTCCGAGTTTGTCCTTCTGTACCGTCCTTGTTTCTATATCGTACTCATCCTCGATTTCTCCGACTATCTCTTCAATTATGTCTTCAAGTGTAACTATTCCTTCGACGCTTCCGTGCTCATTCACTACTATTCCAAGGTGTATCCTTTTCTTCTGATACTCTTTCAGAATTTCACCGATGCGTTTTGTTTCGGGAACAAAAAACGCAGGGCGTAAAATGTCCGAAAGCACTATCAATTCCCTGTGTTCCGCCGCGCTTATAAGGTCCTTGGAATAAATTATCCCTATTATGTTGTCTATGCTGTCCTTGTAAACGGGTATTCTTGAAAACCCCTCGTCGATTACTTTCCTGATAATCTTATCTCGTTCCTCGATTATGTTTATCGCGAAAATCCCGTTGCGAGGTACCATAATATCCCTTGCAAGTTTATCATTAAAGTCAAAAATCTTTTCTATTAACTGGTGTTCCGTCGAGTCGATTATTCCCGTTTTTCTGCCTTCGGAAATAAGATATCTGATTTCCTCTTCCGAATGTATAATATCGTCTTTCGTAACAGTCTTCAGTCCAATCAACTTAATTATGCCGTTTGCAGTGTAATTAAGCAAAAGGATTAAAGGCTTGAACACTTTATAAAACAGCCTCATCGGAAACGAAAGCCAGGACGACATTTCCATCGGATACTGTATTGCAATCATCTTCGGCGCTTGCTCGCTGAAAACGACCGTTATGAACGTTATAAGAAGCACGCCGCAGATTGACGCGGCTGTTGAGTTTATTTCGGATGAAAGTCCTGTGAATTGTATGAGAGGCAGAAATAATTTTGAAAGAGACTGCTCGCCTATCCAGCCGAGCAGCACGTTTATAAGCGTAATGCCTAACTGCGCCGCAGAAACGTATTTATCGAGATTGTCCTTTACGATACGAAGGTTTTTTATCCGGACAGTATCTTTTACCTCTTCATCGGTTTCAATTTCGGATTTCCTGACCTTCACGAACGCGAACTCAGCGGCTACAAACAACGCGTTCAGGATTATCAGAATGCTTACGATAAGTATATCGAATATTATCGATTTCAAATTATAGAATTATCTTTTTTCTTTCAGGAACTTAAGCCTGCTCTCAAGATTCTTCCGCGGCACGAGCAGTTTATCCTTGCCGAACACCGCTTCATTCTGAGAAGTGAATACAAGTTCGTATTCATTGCTCATAACGATTGCCTCTTCAGGGCAGACTTCCTCGCAGAACCCGCAGAATATGCATCTGACCATATTTATCTCGAACTTTTCGGGATAGCGCTCTTTCTCAAGTTCCGTCTCGCTCGCCTGAACTTCGATAGCCAGCGCGGGACATACGCGTGAGCATAGCCCGCAGGCAACGCACCTTTCAACTCCGTTGTCCTCCTGCACGAGCACAGGCCTTCCCCTGAAACTCGCGGGGGCGTCCCACTTCTCTTCAGGATACTGCCTCGTGAATTTCGGGCGGAAAACCTGTTGAAGCGTCAAAGCCAGTCCTTTCGCTATCTGAGGCAGATACGTCTTTTCGAGCAATGTTAAGTCCTTGTACTTAATGTAATCCATTCAGACTTTGTCTTTTTTCAGTATAATTTAGTATATAAAATAATCGTTCCCCGCAATGCACAGAGAACGATTATTTCAGTAAAATTTTATTTTACGAGAATCATTTTTTTGGTTGATACGAAATTCCCAGCCCTCAGAGTATAATAATAAATTCCAGAAGAGAGTTTGTAGGAATTCGCGTCAAATTCAACCGAATAAGAACCGGGTGCGGCGACCTTGTAAGGAATCAGGTCGGCGACTTCGTTTCCGAGTATGTCATAAACTTTCAGCGACACCCTTTCCGATTTCGGTACGGAAAAATTAATCTTTGTTACCGGGTTGTACGGATTCGGATAATTCTGCCCGAGTTCGTATCCGTCAACGACAGTCGAGATCTGTCTAATACCTACGGTGCCGAGTTGAACGCGGAATGTATCTGTGATAAAATTACCCGGATTGGATTCAAGAAACGCTTTGAGAACTACAGTCGCCATACCGGGTGTGCTTCCGGTAATATTGACATCAATGCTATCCATTTGATTCGGCTGCATAATTATCGGCGAACCATAATATGGCGGTATAGTGTCTACGCTCTGGTCATAACATACTCCGGCGCAGAGACTACAGGACCAGGTGGGTCCGGGAAGATCATTAAGTATCCTGACGAACTTAAAATTCTGCGGACTACTCGTCAGATTCTTATAATAACCGACGGAAACAGTAATAGCAAAGGATGATGTATCTCCATATACTATTCTCGGAGAGTGTCTGTAAAACTCAAACGTCTGGCTCTGCACGAAACTTGCAAAGACAAATAAGACCAATAACAAGGGGATTACTTTTTTCATTTTACTTTTTTTATTTATGAAATTAATTCATTTTTGATTGAAGCCTTTCACGGCTTTTTTCCGCAATTATGTATCCCTGATTCAATTCGTACGCTTTCCTGTATTCAGCCAATGCCTCGAACCATAATCCGAGTTTTTCATAAACGACTCCAAGGTTGTAATGCGCGAATTCCTTGCTCGAATATTTCTCAGCCTTTAGCGCGAGTTCAAGCCAGGCGATAGCCTCTTCATACTGCTCAAGATTTATCAGATACGCGCCTATGTCGTTATACGGATTTCCGTATTCAGGGTCTATTTCAACGGCTTTCTTGCATTCCTCTATAGCCTTTTCATATTCCCCTTTCATGCTGAAACTCCAGCCGAGAAACGTGTATGTTTCCGCTGTCGGAAACGCCTCAAGCGATTTTTCGTAAAACGAAATCGCTTCGTCGTAATTTCCGTCTATGTGTAGACGGTATCCCGTCTCGAAATATTCTCTCGATTTCTCTATTAGATATTTTGTTCCCATTTAATTCATTTTATTAAAATATCTAACTGTACAAATATATTAAAAGTTAACGTCAATTTGAATTCAAA
>DATMXZ010000041.1:0-21852 GCA_035561235.1 Ignavibacteria bacterium | reverse complement strand
GTTTAAGTATGAAGTAAAACTATAATTATGCTGGATTTCTTATTCAAAATACTTGAAATTGATTCAACATCAGGCAAAGAGGAGTTTGCTGCGGATTACATTGCTCAAAATTTCAAACCCGCCGCAGCCGATATGGAAATTCAAAACATTCCTAACGGAAAGAAAAACGTTTTTTTCAAGTGGGGAAATCCAAAAATAATTTTTTGCTCGCACATTGATACGGTCCCGCCATACATTCCCCCTTCAAGTGATAATGTAATAATCAGCGGCCGCGGCGCCTGCGACGCGAAAGGGCAAATCGCCGCGATGTATGAAGCGTGTATACAGTTGGAGCGGGAAGGAAAAAATAATTTCGGACTGCTAATTCTCGCGGGCGAGGAAGTCGGCTCTTACGGGGCAATAACTGCAAATAAATTGATTGCCGGCTGCGAATATGTTGTTGTCGGCGAACCGACGGAAAATAAAATGATTGAAGCGGGCAAAGGCAATCTCCTCGTTGAGGTAACTATTAAAGGCAAATCCTGCCATTCCGGTTACCCTGAACACGGAGATAACGCTATCGAAAGAATGCGCTTGCTTCTTAACAGGCTTGCTGAACTGAATTTTCCCATAGATGATGTTCTCGGGAATACAACTTATAACGTTGGAATGCTGTCGTCAGAAAACGCCCATAATGTCGTTTCCGACTCGGTCAGTTTTAAGATATTTTTCAGGACAACTTTTGTAACTCACGACGGCATTGCGGACATATTAAAAAGTATTGCAGACGAAAACACGAAATTCAAAATTGCATACGGAGATAGACCCGTTAAATTTCACACTCTCGACGGTTTCGAAAAAGGAATAGTTTCTTACGGCAGCGACGCTCCGGAACTTTACAACCTCGGAAAACGACTGCTTTACGGTCCGGGAAGCATACTTATTGCCCATACGGATAAAGAGCACATCAAAATTGCAGACCTTGAACTGGCGGTTAAGGATTTTAAAAATATGTATTATAAACTGGAGAAAGAACTTGAGCGATAAAATAAAAACCGGAATTCTGGGATGCACCGGCGCGGTTGGGCAAAAACTGATATCGCTGCTCGGAAATCATCCGTTATTCGAAGTTACAGAACTCGCGGCTTCCGGCAATTCAGCGGGATTAAAATATTCGGAGCGCGTTAACTGGAAAGAGGCGTCGGATATTCCCGAAAGTATTAAGGGCCTTATAATAAAAAAATGCAGCGATGAACTCGACGCGAAAATACTTTTCTCGGGGCTCGATTCGGGCGTTGCCGGAGAGATAGAAGAATTCTATGCTTCGAACGGATATGCCGTTGTGAGCAATTCGAAAAACCACAGAATGGGATCCGATGTTCCCCTGATTATTCCCGAAGTGAACGAATCGCATTTCGAACTAATTAAAAATCAGGATTCGTACAAAAAAAGCGGAGGCTTCATCGTAACGAATCCGAACTGTTCCACCGTTGTAATGGCATTGACGCTTTTTCCCGTTTATAAAAATTTCGGACTGAAAAAAGTAATAGTAACCACTATGCAGGCGGTATCGGGCGCGGGATATCCGGGAATATCGTCGATGGACATACTCGGTAACGTAGTACCGCACATTAAAGATGAAGAGGAAAAAATGCAGACAGAGCCGTTGAAAATATTCGGTGAACTTTCATCCGGGAAAATTGATTTCGCGGATTTCAAAATTTCCGCTTCCTGCAACCGGGTTCCGGTTAGAGAGGGGCACACGATGGCGATTTCCTTTGAAACGAAAAAAAAGGCGTCAAGAGACGAAATAATAAGTTCGTTCAAAGAACTGAAAAAACTTAACCTGCCTTCTTCTCCCGATATCGTGCTTGAGTATTTCGATAATCCGTTCAGACCGCAGCCATTGCTGGACTTGAATTCGGGCGCCGGGATGACGGTCTCCGCTGGAAACCTCCGCAAATGCGGGGTTCTCGACTGGAAAATAAACGCGTTCGGACACAATACGATACGCGGAGCGGCAGGCGCGGCAATTTTAAATGCTGAATATCTTGTGAAAAATAATTTTGTAAAATGATAGTAATGAAATTCGGAGGCACCTCGGTCGGAGACGCCGCCGCAGTGAAAAGACTGGTTGAAATTGTAAAATCGAGACTGAAAAAAAGTCCCGTCATTGTTGTTTCCGCCTTATCGAAGGCGACCGATACACTTTATGAAATCGCGGAACTGGCTTCGTCGGGAGATTTTACCCGCTCTAAAAAACTTCTGAATGAACTCAAGACGCGGCACCTGAACATGCTCACCGAACTATTAGGAAATGCCGGGGAAAGAAATTCGGTTGCCGCGGAAAAAGTGAACGGATATTTTTTGGATTTGTTGGACCTGATAAAAGGCGTTAATCTTCTGTCTGAACTTTCCGATAGAAGCCTCGCGAAAATTATCTCATTCGGAGAATTGCTTTCTTCCACTATCATAAACGAAGCGCTTAACGCGAACGGAATTAAATGTAATATTATCGACGCCTGCGATTTCATTTTCACGAACGGAAATTATTTAAAAGGCGAACCTGACCTGAAATCTATTAAAGAAAAAACTCCCGCGGTGATTAAAAATGCTCTTAAGGGATATAACGCCGTAATAACGCAGGGATTCATCTCTAACACGTTGGATGGAATAACCACTACACTCGGCAGAGGCGGCTCTGACTATACTGCCTCACTGATTGGAATGGCGCTCAATGCGGAAGAGATTGAAATCTGGACGGATGTTGACGGTGTACATACTGCCGACCCCAGAATTGTAAAAGGAACAAAAAGCGTCGCCGTTATGACATTCGAAGAAGCCGCCGAACTCGCTTACTTCGGGGCGAAGGTGCTTCATCCTTCCACAATTCAGCCCGCTGTCGAGAAAGATATACCCGTCAGAATTCTTAATTCGATGTTTCCAGAAAGTCCGGGAACCCTCGTCGTTAATGCCGATAATAAGCACGAACAGGGTGTGCGCTCGATTTCCTGCAAGGAAAACATTACAGTGCTTAATATCTTTTCGACGAAAATGCTGAACTCATACGGGTTTCTTTATAATTTATTCGAAGTGTTCGATAAGTATAAAACCTCCGTTGACCTTATAACTACGTCAGAGGTAAACGTTTCGCTGACACTTGACAGCGACGATCGCCTTGAGGAAATTGTGAATGACTTATCCGCGTTTTCTAAAGTCAGCGTGAGCAGAGACAAATCGCTTGTCTGCGTCGTGGGCAAGGACCTTAAATACACCAAAGGCATGGCGAAGAGAATATTCGGCGCTGCGGGCGAATACAACATAACAATGATTTCTCAGGGGGCTTCTTCAATTAATATTAGTTTTGTCGTGGACAGAAGCGACTTTAAAGACGTGCTTCAAATTCTGCACGATGAATTTTTTGAATCAAAAACAAACAAATGAAAATTGTAATTTCCGGTTACGGTAAAATGGGACGTGAGATTGAAAACGCGGCGATAGCGAGAGGGCTCGAAATTGCAGCGTTTCCTGACAACACTGAAAGCCTTATAACGGCGGCGAATGCTGACGCTGTCTGCGTGGATTTTTCAGTTCCGGACGCGTTCATGTGGAATTACAAAATAATAGCGGACAATTTTAAGGCTGCTGTTGTCGGAACAACAGGCTGGTACGAAATTCTTGACGACGTAAAAAACTATTTCGAAAAGAAAAATAAAACGCTGATTTACGCGACGAATTTTTCTATCGGCGTTAATATTTTCTTCAAGTTAAACGAACTCGCGGCAAAACTTATTTCGGGTCTTGCGGATTACGATTCTTACATTCTGGAACTTCACCATAACCAAAAACTCGATGCTCCGTCCGGAACGGCGAAGACAATCGGCAGCATTCTTAATGAGGTGTTCGGAAAAGAGATTGACATACAATCAATACGAAGCGGAAAAATTCCGGGAATTCACGAAACAGGCTTCGAGTCGGGAGTCGACAGAATAACTCTTCGGCACGAAGCGTTTTCACGAAAAGGATTCGCGGAAGGGGCAATCACCGCGGCCGAATGGACGGAAAACACTAAAGGTGTCTTTGAATTCAAGGAGTTGATGGAGAACAAATTTAAAAATATACTAAAATGATTAATTTAAACGGATGCGGAACGGCGCTCGTTACGCCGTTCGAAAAAAATCTAGAAGTTGACTTCGTTGCTTTCAGAAAACTGGTCAGGAGACAGATCGCGGGCGGTATCCACTTTCTCGTTCCTCTCGGTACGACAGGAGAAACTCCCTGCCTTGACGATAGGGAAAAAATTCACCTGCTCGAAATCACTGTCGAGGAGGCCGGCAAAAGAATTCCGGTGATAGCGGGCGCCGGCTCGAACAGCACGAAACAGGTTATCAGCAATATCGCGGCTCTTGGAAAAACCGGCATCGACGCCTTTCTTGTAGTGACGCCTTACTACAACAAGCCGACGCAGGACGGGTTATACAAACATTTTAAAACCGTTTCGGAATCAACCGACAAGCCGATTATAATGTATAATGTTCCCGGCAGAACATCCGTCAATATGTCGGCGGAAACCTGCCTTAAACTCGCTGAAATTAAAAACATCGTAGCGACGAAAGAGGCATCAGGTAACTACGCCCAGATTAGTGAAATAATAAGAAATGCCCCGAAAGATTTCACAGTGCTTTCAGGCAATGACGACGAAACGCTCTCGCTCGTATCGACAGGCGCGAAAGGCGTGATAAGCGTCGCTTCGAATATAGCCCCTCAATTGATGTCTGAATTTCTGAATAAACTCCTGAACGGAGATATTGACGGCGCGAGAGAACTTCACCACAGGCTGTCTCCGTTGTTCAAGAATTGCTTTGTTGAAAGCAATCCGATACCGGTCAAGGCGGGAATGCATAAAATGGGGCTTCTTGAAAACACTCTTCGTCCTCCGCTTTACACATCAACTGAAAAAACTCTTGGAATAATGGAAACTGCTTTAAAAGAATTAAACCTTTTATAAAATGAGCGATTTGAAAACGAAATATGAATCGGCGGTCGGAAGTGATGACAGGGAAAATTCTATCCGAACTTTTACCGAAATACGCGAAGCTCTTGAATCCGGCGAAATAAGAACCGCTCAGATAATTGACGGTAAATGGATCGTTAACGTCTGGATTAAAGAAGCGATATTATGGGGCTTCCGCATCGGCGCGCTCTCTGAAATTATCGGCGCGGCCTGGAACTATTTCGATAAGGATACAATTCCCGTCCGGAGAATGAACATTGAAAACGGAGTCCGGCTCGTTCCCGGCGGCTCTTCGATAAGAAGCGGATGCTACGTCGCGAAAGGAACGGTCGTAATGCCGCCTTCGTATATTAACATCGGCGCTTACGTTGACGAAGGCTGTATGATAGATTCCCACGCGCTTGTCGGCTCCTGCGCGCAGATAGGAAAAAACGTGCACCTGTCCGCCGCATCGCAGATTGGCGGAGTGCTTGAACCGGTGGGCGCCCTGCCTGTTATTATCGAAGACGGTGTATTTATTGGCGGTAACTGCGGTATCTACGAGGGTGCGATAGTTAAACGAAACGCCGTGATTGGCACGGGCGTTATTCTCAACGCCGCGACTCCTGTGTTCGACAACACGACAGGTGAGTTTATTAAGAAAGAGAAAGATATGCCGTTGACAATTCCTGAAAAGGCCGTCGTGATAGCGGGCAGCAGACCTATAACGACAGGGCACGGTCCGAAAAAATCAATACACGTTTACTGTCCCGTGATTATTAAATACCGCGACGATAAAACCGGTAATTCTATTACACTCGAAGACGCGCTCAGATGAATAATTTTGAAATAAAATATTATAACTACGCGTCAATCCCTTTGGAAAATCTTAAACCTTTCATTGAGAATTACGCATCTCCTGTTTTTCTTTACTCGAGAAAGTCGGTGACGGAATCATTCAATCAACTTCGCGATATTCTTCCTCCGAAATTCAAAATATTCTACGCTCAAAAAAGCAATCCGAACAGTAAAATACTCAAACACATAAACGGACTCGGCGCCGGCTGCGACACGGCGTCCCTCGGAGAGATGAAATCCGCTCTGGCGGCAGGATTTGCCCCTGCAAAAATTATGCTCACGGGTCCTTCGAAATCTAATGAAGAAATAAGTTTCGCCGTTGATAACAACATTCTTTCCGTCAATGTAGAATCTGTTCAGGAACTGAATCTTGTGAACAAAATCGCCCGCGAAAAAAATAAAATACAGAACATACTCGTCAGAATTAACCCTCCGTATGATTCCTCGGAAACCACGCGGATAATCGGCGGGACGGGAGTGAGCAAGTTCGGAATTGATATAGAGCAAATAGAAACATTTTTTAATGCGCTTAAATCCTGCGGTAACGTGTCTTTAACGGGAATACATATTTTTAACTCTTCACAGATACTTGACGCGGAAAAAATTCTCTCAAATACAAAGAACGTAATCGATACTGCGATGGATTTAAGCACAACATATTCTTTCAAAGTTAATACCATAGACCTCGGCGGAGGCTTCGGAATACCGTATTCGGATAGTGAAACACCGATTAATTTGAAAAAACTCGCCGAAGGTTTGAATTCTCTGGTATCGGATAAAAAACACTACAGGTTTCTTGACGGCGTCGATTTAATTTTCGAGCCGGGCAGGTATTTGAGCGGAAGAGCGGGAATGTATCTCGTAAAAGTACTGTACACTAAAAATTCCAGAGGAACGGAAATATTGCTTGCGGACGGAGGAATACACCATCTGCTGAGACCCGTGCTGATAGGGCAATCTCACCCTGCCGTTAATCTTACGGCGTTGCTCGAAGGAAGAAAAGGAAATAAAAAGTATATGATTGCGGGACCTTTATGCACGTCTATCGATTCTTTCGGGGAAAACATTGAACTCGCGGATACAAAACAGGGCGATATAATCGCGTTCTTCAACGCGGGCGCTTACGGTTACACGGAAAGCATGCCCCTGTTCTTGTCGCACGCTCCCGCCAAAGAAATTTTCATAGACTAAAAAAAAGGACTGCCCGAAGCAGTCCTTTGTATGACAATCGTAAAAATTTATTTCAGTTTTTCAATCGTATCTTTAAGCATTATTACCGCCGCTTTCGCTTCTTCCATTCCGCAAGTGCCAACTGACAGCCTGAACCAGGGTGATTTCGGGTCCGCGCCGAAAGCGTAGAACGGCACGAGCGCGATTTTTCCGACCTCAAGTATGTATGCGAGCACGTCATCAACGTCTTTCAATGTCTTTCCGTCTTCCGTTTTCTTTCCAATGAGATTAAGTTTGACCGTCAGATACATCGCCGCCTGAGGATAAATTGCGTCAACGTCATAACCCGATTTCTTTATTTCCATAATCCCGTCGTAGAAAATATTCATTCTGCCGAATAATTCTTTCTTGAAATGCTCGAAGTACTTGTCAACCTCTTCGGTCTTGTTCAGAAATCTTCCCGTCGCCGTCTGTTCGGGTCTCGGCGACCAGGCGCCTATGTGCGCAAGCATCGCGGATATTTTTGCTATGAGCGGTTTCGGCCCGAAAGCCCATCCGAGCCTGACGCCCGTCGCCGCCATGCATTTGGAAATCCCGTCTATGAAAACTGTGTAATCCCTTATAGCGGGATTTAGTTCGAGCGGATTCACGTGCTTTGTCTCGCCGTAAACAAGAATCCAGTAAATCATATCGTAAAATATGTACAGCGGCTTCGCGTTTATCTTTTCGCGCCTCTTGTTTTCCTCGACAATCAGGTCGAGAATCTCCTTCAGGGCTTCCCTCGTATAAACCGTGCCCGAAGGATTCAAGGGAGAGTTCATCGCGATTAATGCCGCGTCCTTTATGTGCGGTTTTATTTCTTCCGCTGTTGCTACAAAATTATTTTCAAACTTTGTTAAAACCGGAACAGGCACAGCGTCTATCAACTGCACGTAACAATTGTTATTCCAGGAAGGCGCGGGATAAATTATCTTTTCTCCCGGATTTACAACAGCCTTGAAAAACGTGTACGAGAGCGGACGCGCGCCGCTTCCAATAACGATTTCATCCGTTCCGTAATCGAACCCGCCGCGCTCTTTTATGTACTTCGAAATTGCCTGCCTTAGTACGAGCACGCCGTTCGACGGAGGATAGTTTGTAAGGTCTTCGTCGTAGGCTTTCTTGATTTCGTCTTTAAGTCCCTGCGGAATCGGGAACACCTTCGGGGAAAAATCGCCTACTGTCAGATTGAAAATTCTTTCTCCCTTTTCGATTCTTTCGTTAACTTTATCCGAAATTTTTCTTATCCCGGACGGAATAAGTTCTGCCGCTGTCTTCGATAATATGCAATTGCTCATTGTAAATGGGGTATGTTCTTAAAATAAAAATTATGAATTTTATACGTGAAAAGTTAGTCAGAATTTCTTCGAAAACTATCACGAATCCGTTATTGCCGGAACTATGAAAGCCCGCGCGTGAATGATTTCGGGGCGTATTAGCGTATTTCTTTTTCCCGATTCATTTCTGATTTTTGCATAAGCACAAATAAAACAAAACATACTTATGAGTGAAAATTTTGTTCCCTTTGTTCCTTCCGAAACTAATATGAAAGAGTTTTCCCTTCGCGCGGTCATTCTCGGCGCTTTTATGGCTATGCTGATGGGCGCGGCTAACGCTTATCTCGGGCTGAAAGCAGGCATGACAATAGCGGCTACATACACTACCGCAGTTATCGCGATGGCAGTGCTGAAAGCGCTGAAAGGAACGATACTCGAAGAAAACGCCGCGCGTACCGTAGGCTCGATTGGCGGTAACATAGCCTCGGGCGCGATATTTGTCCTTCCGGCGTTTTTCATATCGGGAATCTGGAATCCGTTTTATTCGACATCAAATTATATTATTTCCACGCTTATACTTATATTCGCGGGAATACTCGGCATAATGTTCGTAACCCTTTTAAGACGCGTTCTGATTGAAGACAAGGATCTTCCGTTTCCTGAATCAATCGCCGCGGCAGAAATTCACAAGTCGGGTCAGAAAGGAACAGGCGGTTCGAAATTTCTTCTCTCCGGAATGGGCGTCGGAGCGCTTCTTACCGCTCTCGTCGATTTCAAGTTCATTGCGGCGTCCTGGCAAAAAGTTGTTACTTTCTCGAAAGGCTCGCTGTTGCTGCGCTCTCCGGGAATGGCGCCCGCTTACTTCGGCGTCGGATACATTATCGGTCCGAGGCTCGGCGCGATAAACTTTAGCGGCGGCGTGCTCGCCTGGGGTCTTCTTGCTCCCGCAATCGCGTACTTTCTTAATTATGCGAATCCGTCCGCGATTCCCGACTGGGCTGTCGAAATTACGCGCGTCTGGAAAGCGTATGTAAGATATATCGCAATTGGCGGAATGCTTGTCGGAGCGTTCTATACGCTGTACAAGATGCACAAGAGTTTGCTCGAAGGAATTACACGCTCGTTCGCGAACCTTAGAAAAGCCGCGGCAGGCGGTATCGTATCCGAAAGAACGGAAAAAGATTTACACATGAAGTATGTTCTTCCAATACTAATCGTAATAGCCGTCGTGATGTTCTTTATATTTAATTATTTCACAGGCTCGGTAATTCCCGCCGCTGTAGCGACCGTCGTGATGATATTTCTCGGTTTCGTATTCGCCGCCGTCTCGGGATATCTCGTCGGAATAATCGGCGTAAGCAACAATCCGACAAGCGGTCTGACGGTTTCCGTTTTAATAGTCGTCGCTTTCCTGATGATTGCACTCGGCATGTCGGGCAACGCCGGTGTCGCTGCCGTGCTCGGAGTCGCGGCGTTCACGTGCGTTTCGGTTTCCGTAGCGGGTGAAATGATGCAGGACCTGAAAGCGGGTCACATACTCGGATGCACACCCTGGAAAATGCAGGTCGGAGATATATTCGGAGTAATATCAGCGTCGCTCGTTATGTTTCTCGTCTTGTCGCTCCTTCATCTCGGAGATATCAAGCAGACAACATCAAACGAAATTACGAAACTTCAAAACGCGAATACCACATCCGTAATATCAAAAAGCAAGAATCCCGAATTTGCGGGAAAAACATTCTCACTCGCCGAACTCAGCGCCCTGTCTCCCGAAATTCAAAACGACGTTCTCGGAACTAACGCGGGATTCGGCGGCGAAAAACTTCCCGCTCCGCAGGCAAGCCTGATGGCTATAATGGCGCGCGGCATCGTCGAAGGAAAAACCGAACTAATAATGATAATAATCGGAATGTTCATGGGCGCCGCTTTGATTCTGATGCAGGTAAAAAGCCCGATGCTGATAAGCGTCGGAATGTACCTGCCGCTCGATACCTCATTCGCGATTTTTATCGGCGGACTTATGAAGGGAATTATTGATAAGATAATCGCGAAGCGGAAGTATGACGAAAAAACAAAGGAAAAAATTACAAACACGGGCATACTGCTCTCTTCGGGTTTGATAGCGGGCGAAGCCTTGATAGGACTGCTTTTCGCGGGACTGGCATTCGCGGATATCAAGATATTCCATTTCTTCGAGAATCCGTCGTTCCTCGGAAGCATAGTCGCGATTGTTTTGCTCGGCGTATTTTTGATTACTATACCGCTTAGGAAAAATAAAAACAATTAAGCGGAAAATATTTTTCTAAATGTTCGCCGTCTGCATTTTCGCAATGTCAGGCAAACGCGGACATTTTGTTTGGTTCTGAATATCAACATTATGACAGAAAATAAACCGGTTAGTTTCAAGTCGTCATTAGCGGTTCTCGTGTCCCTCTTTTTTATGTGGGGATTCATAACGAGCCTGAACGACATACTCACTCCTTTTCTTAAAGGTGTATTTCAATTGTCCCATTTCGAGGCAAACCTCGTTCAGTTCGCGTTCTTCGGCGCGTATTTCATCGGCTCGCTCCTTTATTTCATATCGTCGGTAACAATCGGCGACCCGATTGCGAAAGTCGGATACAAGAACGGAATCGTCGCGGGACTTATACTTTCAGCCGCGGGCTGTTTTCTCTTCTATCCTTCGGCGCAGTACGAATCGTTCGGATTTTTTCTCGGCGCTCTCGCCTGCATAAGTTTCGGGCTTACGATACTTCAGATAGCGGCGAATCCTTACGTCGCGCTCCTCGGTAAGCCGGAAACGGCTTCGAGCCGCCTGAATCTCGCGCAGGGTTTTAATTCAATCGGACACACGCTCGCGCCCGTGATAGGCGGATTTCTTATATTCAAGTATTTCCTTACCTCTGAAAATCCCGGAGCGAATTCGGTCAAGGTTCCGTATCTCATATTCGGCGCGGCTTTCCTGCTTCTCGCTGTTTTCATAAGGTTCGCGCATCTTCCTCTTTTCAAGGGAAGCGAAAAAATCGAAAGAAAACCCGAAGCGTTGAAACACAGAAATCTTCTCTTCGGAATTTTCGCAGTCTTCTTCTACGTCGGCGCGGAAGTTTCCATCGGAAGCAATCTCATCGCTTTCCTGAAATTGCCGGATATCGCCTCGCTTACGGAAATAGACGCGAGCAAGTACGTAGCGTTTTACTGGGGCGGCGCGATGATTGGAAGATTTATGGGCTCCGTTTCGCTAAGCGAAATGAAGACAACGAAAAAATATCTTCTGATGCCCTGCATCGCCGCGGTGTTGTTCGTTCTAATATTCGCGATTACGAAAATGGAATTCGCAGTTGTCTGGTATTTTCTGGTTTTCCTCGCCGTAAATTATCTCGCGTTCATTCTCGGGAAATCTCTGCCGGCGCGGACGCTCACGATTTTCGCTTTCTTCGTGATGGCGCTTTTGCTCGTCGGAATTTTCGGAACGGGAAAAACCGCGATGTGGGCGGTAATCGGAATCGGTTTGTTCAATTCTATAATGTGGTCGAACATATTCACTCTCGCGATTGACGGGCTTGAAAGATTCACGTCGCAAGGCTCGTCTCTGCTCGTTATGATGATTGTCGGCGGCGCGATACTGCCGCTGATACAGGGCTTCGTCGCGGACCTGTCGGGAGTTCATTACTCGCTGTTCGTTCCCTTGTTCGCGTATCTTTATCTTATATTTTACGGAATAAACGGTTATAAAAAGAAAACAATATGAAACAAGTAGTTTGCGGAATAGACCTCGGAGGCACGAACTCGCCTTTCGGTCTCGTTGAAAAAGACGGAAACATTACGGCGGGCGGCTCGGTGAAAACGACGGCGTTCGAATCGTTTGAAAAGTATATTGACGCCCTGCTCGTGGAAATCGGAAAAGTTCAGAGCGGTCTTAAAGAAACAAAGATAGTCGGTTTCGGAATCGGCGCGTGCAACGGAAATTATTACACCGGCTCTGTTCAGGACGCGCCTAATCTTAAATGGAAAGGGAAACTCGAGTTCGTTAAGATGCTGAAAGATAAAACAGGGCTTCCCGCTTTTCTGACAAACGACGCGAACGCTGCGGCGATAGGCGAAAAACTTTTCGGCAACGCGAAGGAAATGAACGACTTCATAATAATCACTCTCGGCACGGGTCTCGGCAGCGGAATTTACTGCGGCGGACAACTCCTGTACGGCTCTACCGGATTCGCGGGCGAAATCGGGCACATCGTCGTTGACTTCGCCGGAAGGCAGTGCGGATGCGGGCGGAGAGGATGTCTCGAGCAGTACGCGTCGGCTACGGGAATTAAGAAAACGGTTTTGGAAATGCTATCTGATAAAAACAGAAACAGCCTCCTTCGCGAATATAAGGAAGATGACATCGACGGAGTCGTCATACACGCCGCCGCTATGAAGGGCGACAAACTTGCGCTTGAGGCGTTTGAGTTCACGGGCGAAGTGCTCGGCAAGGCGCTGGCTAACACTGCCGCTTTCTCCAGCCCCGAAGCGATTTTCCTTTTCGGCGGCCTTGCAAACGCGGGCGAATATATATTCGAGCCGACAAAGCGCCACATGGAATTGAACATCCTCAACAATTTCAAGAACACCGTTAAACTGCTTCCCTCCGGCCTGAAAGAGAACACCGCGGCGATTCTCGGAGCGGCGGCGCTCTGCTGGAATGAGGGGGGAAGAAACTAGAATCAAGAATCAAGAATCAAGAATTTAGAATCAAGAATCAAGAATCAAGAATCAGGAATCAAGAAGATAGAAGTTAGTAGTTAGAAGTTAGTAGTTAGAAGATAGTAGTTAGTAATTAGAATCTAAATACATACTTTTTTTTAGAATCAAGAATCAAATCTTTAAAACGGCGGCGCTCTTTTCTTTCGTTCTTTCGCGCGGGAACCCTAAAAAGTTTTTTGCTCTTAGTCAGTGTTAATCTGTGTTAATCCGTGGCTGACGCTATAGCACTAATTCGAGAAAATTAGCGTCAATTAGCGGCTACGCTCTTCATTATTCATCAGTGGTTCCGCTTATGGATCCCGGCTAAGATTCCGCCGCGGCGGACGCAAAGAGCGCGCATGCCGGGATGACAAACCAAAAATTGTTAACTGCTAAATGTTAACTGTTAAATGTTAAATGCTAAATGTTAAATGCTGACTGAGAACTATTTTCCGCCCCACTTCTCGAGCCTGTACCTGAGATTTCTTTCCGACATTCCGAGAAGTTTCGCGGCCGCCGACTGGTTTCCGTTCGTTTCGTGCAGGGCGTCGTTGATGAGACGCTTTTCGAGATTTTCGACCTTCTCGTGAAGCGTGCCGCCTTCCTCCGCGAAGCCGCGCGGGCGCTCGCTTCCGGGATGCCTGATGCCCGTCGGAAGGTCCTCGGACGTTATCATTTCCCCGCGCGCGAGCACTATCGAATGGTGAACAATGTTTTCGAGTTCGCGAATATTGCCCGGATAATTATATTTCATCAGCAGGTCAATCGCCTGCTTTGAAAATTCAATTCTCTTCTTGTCGGTTTCCTTTATGTATTTCGCCGCGAAAGAATCTATGAGAAGCGGAATATCTTCCTTTCTTTCGCGAAGCGGAGGAATCTTTATGTTCACTACGTTAAGCCTGTAATACAAATCCTCCCTGAACTTATCCTCTTTAATCAGTTCCTCTATGTTCTTGTTCGTCGCGGCGATTATGCGCACGTCAACGCTGAGAGTCGCGCTTCCGCCGACTCTTTCGAATTCGCCTTCCTGAAGAATTCGCAGAAGTTTAACCTGCGTGTGTAAAGGCAGGTCGCCGATTTCATCGAGAAAAATAGTACCTCCGTCCGCGATTTCGAACCTTCCCTTGTGCTGTCTGTCGGCGCCCGTGAACGAGCCTTTTTCGTGTCCGAACAGTTCGCTTTCAAGAAGGTTTTCGTTAAGCGCGGCGCAGTTAACGGCGACGAACATTCCGTCTTTCCTCTTTCCCGAATAGTGAATCGCCCTCGCGAGAAGTTCCTTGCCCGTTCCGCTTTCGCCGATTATAAGCACCGACGCTTTCGACGGGCTTACTCGCGAAGCAACGTCGAGCACTTTCGCCATCTTTTCGGAATTCGTTATGTATCCTTCGAGCCTGTTGATTGACGACAACTGCTCGCGGAGATAACGCACTTCGGACGTCAGGTTGTTCTTCTCGATAATCCGCCTGATTATCATTTCCATCTCGTCGAGATTATACGGCTTCGTGACGAAATCATACGCGCCGACCTTCATCGCTTCGACCGCGGTCTCGACCGTGGCGTAAGCCGTCATTATAACGACTGAAATTTCAGGATTGACGAGACGCAGTTTTTTTACTAGGTCAATGCCCGACTCGCCCTGCAGTTTCAGGTCCGACAAAACCACTTCGACGGTGTTCGCCGAAACAACGCTAAGCGCCTTTTCCACCGAATCCGCTTCGAGCACGTTGAAACCCCTTCCCTGAAGGTCTCCCGCGAGAACCACCCGCTGGGCTTTTTCATCTTCGACTATTAATACTGTCGTTTTCATCTATGGTATTGTAATTGTAAATTTTGTTCCGTGTTTAAGTTTGCTTTCGGCAGAAATCGTTCCGCCGTGCTGAATAATAATCTGACGCACTATGCTCAGCCCCATTCCCGTTCCGCCCGATTTTGTCGTGAAATAAATGTCGAATATCTTGTCGAGATTCGCGTCCGAAATTCCGCAACCCGTATCGCTAATCTCGAAAATATTTTTTCCGCCTTCCTGCCTGTGCGCGATTTTAATCTCTCCGCCCGCATCGGTCGCCTCGACCGCGTTTCTGATGAGGTTTATGAAAACCTGCTTCAATTGCTGGTAATCGGCCGTCATCGTACTGCCCTCGCGGGTTTCGAGAGAGAACCCGATTCCCTTTTCCGCGGTTTGAATTTCCGCTATCTTTCCCACGGCGTTCAGCAGACCCGCAACCTCGAACTCCGTGACGTTCGGTTTCGCGGGACGTGCGAAATAAAGAAACTGCTCGATAATCCCGTTGACGCGCTTCGATTCCGAACGGAGAATTTCGACCAGCGTGTTGAAATCGTCCGACGAAAGCCTGCCCGAATATTCCCTGTCCATCCTCTGCGCTATCATATTTATCGTGTTCAGCGGATTGCGTATTTCGTGCGCGACACCCGAAGCGAGTTCGCCCATCGAAGCCAGACGCTCGCTCTGCGCCAGATGCCTCTGTATTTCCCTCGTCTCCGTTACGTCCTCGATAACGAGAGAATAAGTATCGGTCTCGCCGACTTCGTTTCTTACAATCGCCGAGTTTATCAGCAGAGAGCGTTTTTCGGAATTGAGTTCGAATTCCTCTTCGAGATTCTTTACCTGATTCTTGTTCTTCAGAAGTTCCTTTATGAACGCGGGAAGTCTTTCGGCTCCGTTCAGATTTTTATTTTCGTAATCCGCGTAAGGTATGCCGAATATTTCAAACGCGGACTTGTTGAAAATCTTTATGAGCCCTTCGTTGTCAACCGTAACGATTGCCAGCGTCATGTTCTCAAGCACGCTACCAGTGAAAGTTTTTATCTTTCTGAACTCTTTCGAAATTATGCTGTAGTTCTGATTAGAGATTATCACCGAAAGAACAATAACGGAAATCACGATGACCACGAGCGACGTGATTATTCCGCGCCTGAACATTCTCGACTCGGCGGAGTTTATTTCCTCCATCCCGAGACCAATCCTGAAAAGCCCGATTTTCTCGTTATCGATTTCAAATAAACTTATCGCCTCGTAAATGTCCTTGCCCTCGAACATCGTCGTCCTGTACATCGTCTCGCCTGTTTCGAAAACTTTCCTGAGCGTGTCGTCCCTGTCGTACGGCGGAAGTTCGTTCACGTTCTTGTTCGCCGCGAGAATTTCTTTCGGGTTCTGGAGAATTATGTAATCGACGCCCGTTGCGGAGCCGATGTCGAGAACGAGTTTGCCGAAACCGATTCTGTTCCTGAACTCGATGTAAGACTCCGCGTCGAGGTTCACGACAATCGCGCCTTTATTGTACGGGCGCGCGACCGCGACGGCGAAGCGGTTTCCCTTTTCCATCCGCGCTTCCTTCAAACCGATAATCATTTCCCGTTTACTGCCTTCGAGAATCGGGTCTATGTAATCAATCTGCGCGTACTTTTGCTGGGCGCCCGTGTGAACGTCGTGAATGTTGCTGCTCATAACCCTGTTTCCGCCTTTGTCGAACACGTTAATCCTGAACACGTCGTTCTCTTCCGCGAGCCGTGTGAGCGCGTCGTTCGAAAGATATCCGAGACTGTCAACTCTCGCCGTGTTCTTAGCCGCGCTGAGCAGATGCTGTGCGAGCAGACTTTCCATTTCCCTGTCTGAAATTATCGAGTTGGCGCTGCTCATCGAAACGGTGTGAATCATCGAGTTCGCGTATTCGTTGAGAATCCTGTAAATCTCGTTCTTGTTAAGATTGTATTCGTAGAAAGTGGAAGCAATCATTAAAAGAACCATGACGCTTGAAATAATAATGATGTACCTTGGCTTGAGAAGCGAAAATCTTCTAATATTGTATGCGGAGACGCTCACGACTAAAATTATGTTTTTTTAAGTTTAATCGAAATGGAATTAGAGGAAACAATCGGCAATTAGCAATTAACGATTAACGATTAACAGTTAAGAACAGAGCAAGAGCTTTCTGCCACTAATTTACACTAATTTTCACGGATTAGAGAAAGAGCGTTCACCACAGAGGGCATCCCGATGCAAGATCGGGACAAAGCAGAGAAGAGCAAGAGATTTCATTAGGTATAAGAGCAAGAGCGTTCACCACTAAGAACACTAAGAAGAGCAAAAGATTTTTTTTTAGGGTTCCCGCGGGATTATACGGAAAGAATTAGATTTCACGGGTTTTAGAGCAAGAGCTTTCTGCCACTAATTTACACTAATTTTCACGGATTAGAGCAAGAGCGTTCACCACTAAGACGCAAAGAACACGAAGAAGAGCAAAGATTTTTTTTAGGGTTCCCGCGGGATTATACGGAAGAATTAGATTTCACGGATTAGAGCTAGAGCGTCATTCTTTGTCATGCCGGCGAAAGCCGGTATCCATAAGCGGAAACACTGAGTGCAGAGCAAGAGCGTTTACCGCAAAGACGCAAAGGACACGAAGAAGAGCAAAGATTTTTTTTAGGGTTCCCGCGGGATTATACGGAAGAATTAGATTTCACGGGTTTTAGAGCAAGAACTTTCTGCCACTAATTTACACTAATTTTCACGGATTAGAGCGAGAGATTTTTTAGGTTTAAAAGCGAGAACGATTAGCAATTAAGAGCAAAGCAAGCGGGGGATTTTTGATAACGAGGTTATCAAAAGTTATCAGATTTGATAAGTTTTTCGCGAATATTTTTTCGGGAGAATAAGGAAAACAGGTACTTAGCAAGGTGATGCATAAAAAGTTATCAGAAAGTTTCGAAAAGTTATCAAATGCAGAAAAAGAGCGGTTCACCACAAAGAAGAGCAGAGATTTCACCACTGAGACACTAAGGACACGAAGAAGAGCAAGAGAATTTTTAGGGTTCCCGCGTGAAAGAACGAAAGAAAAGAGATACGCGGATTTAGAGCAAGAACTTTCTGCCACTAATTTACACTAATTATCACGGATTAGAGCTAGAGCGGTTCACCACAGAGGGCATCCCGATGCAAGATCGGGACAAAGCAGAGAAGAGCAAGAGACTTTTTTTAGGGTTCCCGCGTGAAAGAACGAAAGATTGAAACGCCGCGGATTTTAGAGAAAGAGCGGTTCACCACAAAGAAGAGCAGAGATTTCACCACTGAGACACTAAGGACACGAAGAAGAGCGAGAGCGGTTTATCACAGAGCGCACCGAGAGCATAGAGAAGAGCAGGAGATTTTTTAGGGTTCCCGCGTGAAAGAACAGAAAGAACGGATTTCACGGATTAAGAGCAAGAGATTTCACCACTAAGGCACTTAGAGCACAAAGAAGAGCAAGAGATTTTTTAGAGTTACCGCGTGAAAGAACAGAAAGAACGGATTTCACAGATTAAGAGCAGGAGATTTCACCACTAAGGCACTTAGAGCACTAAGAAGAGCAGAGATTTTTATGTCGTTGATATTACCAGACGGCGATGTCAAAGAACTTTTTGCTATGTGTTTCGGCGATTTCAATATTTTTGATAGCGATATAGTTTCGCAAATATTAATGCGCGGTATATTATCACAAATAATGACGCGCGAATATTTTCAAGTTACGGGCGATGCACGCGGTATGCCGGATTCGGGCTGTGAATTATCCATGTTGTTATCGTCAAGCCCGGATATATTTTTTTCAGAAACGGTGACGTATCCGCGCTGATTATTTTCGTTATTGGCGGCGGATTGTTCCGGCTGAGAAAATTCTTCAAGCGAGGAACCTTCATCAGTCGTGGAACCTTCATCCGACCGGGAAAATTGTTCGGTCGTGGAGCCTTCATCCGACCGGGAAAATTGTTCGGTCGTGGAGCCGTCATCAGTCGTGGAGCCTTCATCAGTCGTGGAACCTTCATCGGGCGTGGAATCTTCATTCAACCGGGAAAATTGTTCAGGAGGGGAATTTTGTTCCTGAGATGATTCCTGAGAAGATTCCTGATCCGCGGGGGTGTCTTCGATATCGAGTGTGACATCCTGGTCGGGGGGTTTATAGGAATATTTACGGAATATGTTTATGCGGTTCTGGGCTTCGAGAATTTTGATAGAATACTTGATAAGGTTCGGATAGGTCATAGCGATTTCCTTATGGAGCGTGATTTCCGTTTTCAGGCGTTCCAATTGGGAATCGAGGAAATCGAAATAGGAGTTATAGCGGTCCATAATTTTTTTTCTCAAGTTTTCGACCTGAGCGTTACGCGCCTGAAACACGTCGGCTTTATGGGCTTTATTCCAGCGGACGGCAGTCGGGAAAGAGATGCCGAGGCGGTTGGAAATTTCGAGGAGCGTTACGCCCTCGATTCGCATTTTAATAAATGCCAGTTGTTTATTTAAGTCCTTTTGCACGTTTAATGTCATCAAATTTATATAAAGGTGTAAGATAAGAAATAAGGTCAAGGGGTTCCTTATGGGTATTGTATTTATCGATTTTATTGAAAGCGAAAATTGTTCTCTTGTCGTACTTATAAAAAAGTTTACGATAGTATTCAATTAAGCGGGCAGCCTGGCGGTGGTCTTCGTTGATAGTAACGATGCGCTCTTCGGAGGTTTCGACAGCAATCTGAAGGGCATTGGAGACGTCGCAGAAAACATCGGCGAGGGCGAAGACAAACGAGACGGAGCATCCGAGTTTATGAATAAATTTTATGAGAGAGTAATCATACTTATTGGTACTTTCCGAATCAGAAAAATCGAGCAGAGCGGGGATAAGGGTATCGGAGATGAATTTATTTACGGCGTCGTCGTTACGGCTGATTTCCTCGACGCGAACGTAATTGAAGACGATTTTATCTTTCACCGGTTTTGATACAACAATATTTGTATCCGATTCAATCATTTCCGTTTGAGGAGCGTCGTCATCGAGATCGTCAGGTATATCATCATCGTCGGGATATTTTTTCTGAAGACTTTCGATATCGTAATCCTCATCGACGCCCGCGGCGGGGTTGTCAGAGCACGGCGCGGGCGGAAGGGTTTCATCCCCGTCATAATTTTCATCGAGCGAGCCGAGACCTTTAATTCTTCTTAATTCCATAATGATTATATTTCATATACAAATATAAATACGGACGGGAAAAATTATTCAATAAATGACCGAGAAGACCGGTAAGTGAGGGAAAAACAGGTTGTTAAACGGGAATGGGATTGAATTATGAGTGAGAAAAAGACGATAAGTTGTTGATAATTACAGAATAATGGCGGAATCTTTTATTAGAATACATAGATTTTTCACTGTTTTTATACAATTTTGGAATTGGATGAGAATACAACGGTTTGCTAAACCGTTGTACGGGTTAAAGCGAAAGGAGGTATCGAATCCCTTCGCATCCGCGTTTTGTCGTGGTTAGTTTTTGCACATTGATAACTGTTGTAAAAAATGCAACAGTTGAGTTGTGGTTTGCTTTTCCCGAATCCTCGGGATGAGTTTAACGATTTTTTGTAGAGTGCGGGAAAAATAGACGAAATAAATGAACGTGTTGTGGTTTGCTTTTCCCGAGGACTCGGGATGAGTTTGACGATTTTTTATAGAGTTCAATTTTAAATCGAGCTTTGTATCGAGCGGTTGTGGTTTGCTTTGAAATGTGAGTTTGACGATTTTTTATAGAGTTCCGCGATACGGCAGACTTTTCAATATTCCGTTGTGGTTTGCTTTGAAATGTGAGTTTGACGATTTTTTATAGAGTGAATAGCAGTGGTTGAATCGGCGTGCTTGCGTTGTGGTTTGCTTTGAAATGTGAGTTTGACGATTTTTTATAGAGTATACCCTTACTTGGGTACTCGGAGAGGAGGGTTGTGGTTTGCTTTTCCCGAATCCTCGGGATGAGTTTAACGATTTTTTGTAGAGTGCGGGAAAAATAGACGAAATAAATGAACGTGTTGTGGTTTGCTTTTCCCGAGGACTCGGGATGAGTTTGACGATTTTTTGTAGAGTTACACAAACAAGCGGCACACCGGCGTTTCAGTTGTGGTTTGCTTTCAAATGTGAGTTTGACGATTTTTTGTAGAGTCACAGGGTAATATTTTAAAAAGATTATATTGTTGTGGTTTGCTTTCAAATGTGAGTTTGACGATTTTTTGTAGAGTCTTTTGTAGTACGTATAATGAATGAAGGTAGTTGTGGTTTGCTTTTCCCGAGGACTCGGGATGAGTTTGACGATTTTTTGTAGAGTGCGTATAAGAAGTTCAAACGTTGCATCTTTGTTGTGGTTTGCTTTCAAATGTGAGTTTGACGATTTTTTGTAGAGTACGGAAAAAAAATGGTGCTCTCGAATGAATGTTGTGGTTTGCTTTCAAATGTGAGTTTGACGATTTTTTGTAGAGTGTAGCGGAATTAAGGGTTCGCTCTATTCTGCGTTGTGGTTTGCTTTTCCCGAGGACTCGGGATGAGTTTGACGATTTTTTGTAGAGTAAGCCGAATTAAGGGTTCGCTCTATTCTGCGTTGTGGTTTGCTTTTCCCGAGGACTCGGGATGAGTTTGACGATTTTTTGTAGAGTCGCCGCCGGCGCCTTCAATGTACGTAATCGGTTGTGGTTTGCTTTCAAATGTGAGTTTGACGATTTTTTGTAGAGTCCGCTACACGTGCGGCCGCTTCAACCGCTAGTTGTGGTTTGCTTTTCCCGAGGACTCGGGATGAGTTTGACGATTTTTTGTAGAGTTAATTCCGAATAGTAATCCGTAACACGTAGTTGTGGTTTGCTTTCAAATGTGAGTTTGACGATTTTTTGTAGAGTGGATTCAATTGTTGACATTGCGGCTGCTCCGTTGTGGTTTGCTTTCAAATGTGAGTTTGACGATTTTTTGTAGAGTAGTAATATAAGAAGTTCTCTGATTCCCATAGTTGTGGTTTGCTTTC
>DATMXZ010000040.1:0-3261 GCA_035561235.1 Ignavibacteria bacterium | reverse complement strand
ATTTTTTATTCTTCCGGTAGTAGTTTTTTATTTCTCGCAGCCGGACGCGAAAGAGACGGATTATACCGCGTTTAGTTCATCCGTTCAGCCGGATTCGTTCTTAATCGGCTCGACGGCTAACGGCTCTTATCAGGATTACGCGGGATACAAAAAAGCCAATATGAACCTGTGGCACATATACGAGGGCGGCTCGGACGTTATAGGAGGGAAGTGGTATCCCGCGGGATGGGTAAATATCGGCGCTCCGAACGACAGACTGTTTTCGGATTCTTCGCAATACATCGGTGATGTGCAAAACATACTCCTGACTAATGCGGAAAACGGTCTGACGTCCAATATGATGAGACCGAAGATAGAGTATTTAAGTTATGGTCAGCACAGCGATTATCAGTGCGAAGTATTGCCCGAAGACCCGGTTAACAACTCGACGGATTGGTTTTATAGTTACAGAAATCACGGACCGGGTGATGACGTTGACGATAATCAACCTACGAAAGTAAGGTTATGCGAGGTGAATGACCCTAACCATCAGGCGGGATACGTTGTAAGGAACCTGAAAGCGAACAGGGAACTATGCAACGAGGACGATTTAAGGGTAAACACAGACCATATCTACGACTGGTATTTTTTACCGCAGATAAAGATACCGCAGGGACTGAATAATAACACACAGGTATGCAGAATAGATGTTGTCAGTTGGGATAGCGTGGTATTAAAATCGTGGGAGTTGACGGTGGGTAGTTTTAAAGACGGGAATGGAAATTATTCCGGAGATTATATTAAAGAATTCAATATGCGCCAACAGGGCTACGAGCCATTGATAATCAAAGTTTCCGATAATCTCCTCTTCAACCCGAACAAACACGGCTGGACTGAAGTGTATGCAGATTGCAAATTCGACATACGCGTTTACTGGTACAAGCAATGCGATATGTGGATTGATTATATCAGAGTGGAGAATGAGGTGGCGTATGAGTTATTTAAAGGTAATCACGATGATTGGATTGGTCTTGAGGCGAGACAAGTCGGGGGCTATGCCGCAGGCGCTCCTCATAAATTCTATATAGAGGAAGTCGAGTACAATTCATTCCCCTGCATAAAGTATGTAAACGAGAAGATAAAGCAATATAATCCTAACATGTCTCTGGTCTGCGTTCCGTATCTTGCCGCGCCTCCGATGAACGGCGGAGTCTGGTACAATTTCAACAAGGAGAAAATAAAGAGCGTTTACCAGTATCTGGGAATGACGGAATTCTACATGTCGTATTATCCGCTTCACGGAAATTACTGCTCTCTGAACAATTACGGCGTACCGTCATATATCCCGAATACTTTTCCAAACTGTGTATATAATAACTGCGAATACGATTTGAGATACGGGAATCTTGGAGTGCGTGTACCGATAAACACATATGAGGAAAATCTTCAGGACCTGCTTGACAATCACGAACTGTTTATTGACAACGGACTCAAAACCGCGGAATATATTTCCGAAGAACTGGATATTCCATTCATTTTTATGGAGCAGGCGCATCTTTGGCTGAATAATTCTCTCCCTGGCAATGAGAAATATTCGCAGCGGGAACCGACAAACGAAGAACTTGAAGTAATGGCTGATATTGCTTTGACATACGGAGCAAAGGGAATATCATATTTTGCATACGATTCTTGGGGTCCTATTGGAACGCCTAACATTGGCGCGTATTATTCGTATGGGCGTGGGTTGATGAAGTTTCCCGCCAGTGCCCTTGATACATCAAAAAGAGATACGAATGTTTACGGACAAAACAAATGGCAAAAAATAGTTGACCTGAATGCGAAACTTAAGCGCTGGGGTCCTTATTTAGTAAGTTTTGATGTCGATTATTCGCATTCTTATATTTACCACAACAGTACAGAACGCAACAATTTGCTAACGAACTCTTACATCAACGATATCGTGACATATAAACAAAGTTTCACCAATCCTGATTGTCAGGAAGATGGACCGGGTGTGCCAAATCCCCCTAATATGGTTTTTGATTGTAAAGATGACAGATATTTACAGGTTGCAACGTTTAAAAAGAATTTAACGGATACGACAAAATATTTAATGATTGTGAACAGGAGATGTTCTCCGTTCATAAATGATAACTCCGAGAACGAAAGGGGAGGCTTGAGATACATAAAAATCGGCTTCGATGTAAATTCGAATGAATTAACAGCGGGTAATAACTGGCTAATTACGGATTTAGACTCTAATAAACCTGTAGCGGTATTCGATAAAAGGTCGAGTGCATTAATAGAACTCGGATGGTTTAAACCCGGCGAGGGCAAGTTGTATTCACTTTCTCCGGAAATGGATTAGGGCGGAATCTTTGGATGCGACGAAGAAGTGCTTGGACAGACGTTCGTGTGTAAATGAAATGTGTTTACGAGTCATTTCAATCTTGAAATCAATAACACGCACATCGGGTTTCTTCCGTCAGTTTCGATACAGGCGGGGAACAGCGAATGTTACGATAACGGACTGTCAATTTCAAACACACAACAAAACGGAAAGAATAGCGTCAACTGGCACGGCATAGGAAATCTTCAATCTTCAATCTTCAGACTTCAGTCTTCAATGTTCAATTGAAAAGAGCGACAGTGAAATAATCTTCAAACTTTAATCTTCAATGTTCAATTGAAAAGAGCGGATGCGAAATAATTACGAATTAAGTTGAGTGACAAGATAAAAAATAAATCCCCGTTGTGAAACGGGGATTTCCTTTTTAGGATTTAATTCGGCAGTGCGCTGGATGAAATGAGATGAGAATTTTAAACCGTTGAAACGGTCTTTCTTCGTTTGCGTTTTACCCATGGCTGTCCGCCGCGGCGGACGTGGGCTAAGTCGGAAAGACAATTATTTCGTTGTTCAATAATTGTAATGACAAGTCAGGGTTGAGTTTTTTGCTAATTGTTTCTAGTGTTTCGAATTCTATTAGATGTCGCCCGCTGCGCGGGCTGAACGCAATTTGTAATTTCTTTTCTACCAAGATGCCGCCCGCTTCGCGGGCTGAACAAACCTGAATTCTTTTTTTTACCGAGGTGCCGCCCGCTGCACGGGCTTATTCACAAAAAAAGTGGAGTAATTTATGATTTCATCAGAAAAAAGTAAACGGGAATGTAACCAAACGATGGTGATAAAGAAAAGCCGTATATCAATGTTATTCGGCTTAATACAAAAGCATCATTTATTTGACAATAATCATTCTTTTACTTTGGACTCCGTAATCTGTT
>DATMXZ010000039.1:0-4164 GCA_035561235.1 Ignavibacteria bacterium | reverse complement strand
GAATTAGGCAAGTATGATGAAGCATTGAAAATCGTAGAAAAAAAGAGAAAAATGTTCAAGCGTAAATAGTTTGATTTTTATTGAATTAATTTTGATTTTAAAAAAACCTTAGATTTTGCACAGAGAAAGAATATACAGGGGAATACCGGCGTCGCAGGGCATCTCAATCGGAAAGGCATATCTATACGCCCGCCGCCAGATAAACATCAACACCTTATCGCTCAAGGAAGGCGAGGAAGGCGCTGAAATCGAAGCCATAAATAATTCAATCGACATTTCCCTTAAAGAACTGAACAAGATTTACGCGATTTCCATTGAAAAAATAGGCGAGAAAAACTCGAAGATTTTCGAAGCCCAGATAGAAATTCTTAAGGATAAAATTTTTCTTGAAGGGGTCATAAGACGCATCAGAAACGAGCAAAAGTCCGCGGGCTATGTTTTTAACGACGAGATTGAAAAACTCGGTGCGATTTTCATAAAATCGAAAAACGATTATATGAAAGAGCGTTACAGCGACCTGATGGACGTCAGGAACAGGGTGCTGAGAAACATGAAGCGCGAGAAACTCGTTTCGAAGGTCGAGGAAAATTCAATAATATTCGCCCACGAACTCACACCCGCCGATACTATACTTTTCAGCAGACGGAAGGTCAGGGGATACGCAACCGATACGGGCGGAGTGACATCGCACGCTGCTATTATTTCAAGAGCGCTTCGTGTTCCCGCCGTCGTGGGGATGAAAACAATATCGAAATTCGTCGACACAGGAAACAACGTTATTATAGACGGAAGCGAAGGAATCGTGATTGTCAATCCCTCCGAAGAAACACTCGGCGTTTACGAAGAAAAAATTGACAGGATTAAACGCCACGAAAATCTTCTCTATGAAATTGTAAATAAACCCTGCAGAACCGAAGACGGCAAGTCCGTTGAAATTACCGCGAACATTGAGTTCGTCGAGGAAACCGAATTCCTGAAAAACTGCGGCATAGGGCTTTACAGAACGGAACACCTTTATATGGATAAAGGAGATTTCCCTTCCTGCGCGGAGCAGATTCAGGAGTACACGCAGATATCCGCCGCCACGTATCCGAAACCCGTTACAATAAGAACGTTCGACCTCGGCGGCGATAAGATACTGCAGGATACGCACAAGGAAATGAATCCGTATCTCGGATGGCGCGGTATAAGGGTGTCGCTCGACAGAATACACATATTCAAGGACCAGTTGAAAGCCCTTCTGATTTCATCGGTGAAGAAGAACGTTAAGATTATGCTGCCGATGATTTCATCCGTTGACGAAGTGAGAAAAGCAAGAACGATTCTGAACGAAGTGAAGGCGGAACTGGACAAAGACGAAATTACTTACGATAAAAAAATCCCTCTCGGCATTATGCTTGAAGTGCCTTCCGCTTTCATACTCTCGGAAGAACTCGCGGGCGAATCTGATTTTTTCAGCATAGGCACGAACGACCTGATTCAGTATATACTCGCCGTTGACAGGGGCAACGAACTCATATCGGGAATGTTCCAGCAGTTTCATCCCGCCGTAATAAGAGCCCTTAAGAAAATTGTCGCGGGCGGACACAGCAAGGGAATAAAAGTAAGTCTGTGCGGAGAAATGGCTTCCGTTCCTCTTGCGGCGCCGGTGCTCGTTGGACTCGAAATCGACGAACTCAGCGTACTGCCCTCCGTTTTTTCGGAAGTGAAGCAAACTATCAGAGCATTAAGACTCGCTGATGCGAAAACGCTCGTGGGCAGACTGCTGAAAATGTCCACCGAAAGCGAAGTCAGACAGGAAGTCGAGAAATTTTACGAAATGAAAATAAAACCGAAAACATTATGATAGACAGGAAAAAACTAAAAAAGTACGACAGGCAGGGCATGTTCAGTGTCCTTTTTGATTTTCCGGTACAGGTTTGCGACGCGGTTGACATCGCGGGCAATGCGAAGTTAAAGAATAAATACAAAGGCATAAGGAACATAATAATAAACGGACTCGGCGGCTCGGCAATCGGCGGAGACATACTCAGGAGTTATACGGCGGGTGAAATGGAAATACCTGTCGCGGTAAACAGAAATTACTCGCTTCCCGCTTACGCGGGTAAAAACACGCTTGCAATACTTTCGAGTTATTCCGGCAATACGGAAGAAACCGTATCGGCTTTCAACGACGCGTTGAAAAAAGGTTGCAGCATCATTTGCGTGACGAGCGGCGGAACGATTGAAAAACTCGCGGCGAAGCATAAAAAAGACGTAATAAAAATTCCCGGAGGTCTTCAGCCGAGATGCGCTCTCGGTTATTCATTCTTTTCGCTCTTGATATTGTTCACGAAACTCGGCTTCATCAAAGATAAATCCGATGAAATAAACGACGTGATTATAAATCTTGAACAGGGTTTATCCGAATACGTGAACCCGTCTTTCGAATTCAACGAAGCCCTCCGTATCGCCGCCGCGCTTAAAGGCAGACTCCCCGTAGTGTATTCATCAGCGGACGTGCTTGACGCGGTCAACCTTCGGTGGCGCGGACAGATATCCGAGAACGCGAAGATTCTCGCTTACGGAAATTTATATCCGGAAATGAACCACAACGAACTTGTCGGCTGGGAACTTAACGAAGACATTCTTAAAAATACAGCGGTGATATTTCTTAAAGACTCCTCCGACAATGAAAGAATAAAACTAAGAATGAAAATCACGGAGAAAGTGTTCAGAAAACGGGCGGGAATAGTTTTTGATTTGTCAAGCGACTGCAGGACAAGGCTCGGCAGAATTTTCGATTTGATTTATCTTGGTGATTGGGTGAGTTATTATCTCTCTGTTTTCAACGAGGTGGACCCTACGCCGGTGAATGCAATCTCAAAATTGAAAAAGGAACTTGACAGGCACATATAACCGCCGCCGCAGTTTTTCGCCAAGCCGGCTTAACGAAAAACCTCTTTGAATAATTTCCCGCGCGGATGTTATAAGTAATTTTTATTCGCACAGGTTTATTCTCCCGCAATACTTTGGGTTCTTTCAGCCTGAACAGGAAGCATCGTCTCGAGTGCGAGCGTTATAATATGCTTCTCAAACTTTCTTCCGCTGTCGAGTTTGTGCTCGGATTTTCCGTTGTTCATTAGCGTGACTATTCCGTTGTAAACGTAGAAAGTCTGCCCCTTGCTGTTCTTGAATATACAGCCTTTGTAACCCAGGTTTACGGGTTGTTTTATCGGCCGCTTCGAGTAATCAAGTTTGTCCCAGATCTCTCCGAGATAACTCGCATCACTTTCCGAAATCTCCCATTCGGGATCAAGATTACCCGAATATACAACTATACGGCACGAGTTTTTATTGTTGTCTTTCATCATAATCCAGTTTTTTGTCAGTTTTTTTCCCTTTGTCATGAAATAAAATTCTGCCGTTCTCCCTAACAACCTCATTGCTTTTTTTATTTTTGTGTAACAAGTAACGTTTATTGAAATTCAGAAACAATTATTCATTTCTGATGTATGTTAAATTCATTTTGCCTTTCTATATGCGATATTCGCGAACAAGAACGGTTTTACATAATCCAGTATGTTTTCCGGCATTGATTTCAAAAGCAGGTTCTCCATAACCCCTGCCGAATCGTCTCTTATGCTTGTAATGAACTCTTCTTTCTTGATCACGTGTCTATGCATTATTATGTATTCGTTCCCGTTTTCGCAGTTGACCTTTAAACCCCTGTATCCGAATTCGTCCGGTTCGGGTATTTCCAGATTGCTGAACCCTATCCTCCTCCAGGTGAACTCAAGACTTCTGATTAAATTCTTCGACAAATTCCATACCATTGCGTTTTCGGGCTCGGGATTAAAAACCACCGATGCAGTGTTTTTCATAAATAGGTTTTAAACTTTTTAAAGAACGTCCGGATGTAAACGGCGATGTTAATCCCTTATGGGCGTGCGAACTATCTCAATCGGCGAACCGTTGCTGTCGTATACGTAAATCACGAGATACCATACTCCGTTATCGTAAACCCTGCACGAATTGGGCGGATCGTTTTCAAATGCCGCCTGTAGGTTCGTGCTCTGTTTCGTTTCTGTTGCCGATGTAGTAGTTAAAGCTGCAGCGCAAACTACGAATAATACCGCGAATACTATTAAGAACTTTTTCATAAATTTCCTTTCTACTTTATTT
>DATMXZ010000038.1:0-6332 GCA_035561235.1 Ignavibacteria bacterium | reverse complement strand
AGACAATTGTTCGAAGATTGTAAATTTTGAGAATATAAATCCCTATGAAATTCTCGGCCCGCATTATTTTGCGGATAAAAAGGAATATTTCATAAACTGCTATTTCCCGAATTCCGTGGAAGTGACATTAATTCCATCGGTATCCGCGCGTAAAGAGCAGAAGATGAAAAAAATACACGACGCAGGTTTTTATCAGGCGTATTTCAAGGAAGTCAGGGAAGCATTTGATTATAAGTTCAAAGTTAAGTACGAAGAAGGGTATCCTCACGAACTTCCTGATCCGTATTCTTTCAAAACGGATATAACGGATTTCGACCTGTACCTTCTCGGCGAGGGAAACTACTTTAAATCTTACGAAAAGCACGGCGCAAAACTGAAGACGAAGAATGGAATCAGCGGAGTTGAATTCGCCGTATGGGCTCCGAGCGCGCAGGCGGTAAGCGTACTCGGGAATTTCAACAGGTGGACGGCGGGCTCGTATCCGATGCACAACATAAACGGCTCGGGTGTCTGGGCGCTTTTCATTCCCGGAATCGGCGAAGGCGAAGTCTATAAATACGCGCTTAAACCCTGGCAGGGCGACGTCTTTTTTAAATCAGACCCTTACGCGTTCATGATGGAACTCCGTCCGAACACGGGCTCGGTTGTTTTTGACATCGATAAGTATCAATGGAGCGACAGCGAATGGATGAAAAGCCGCGCTGAATGGGATTTCCAGAAAAGTCCCGTATCAATATTCGAACTTCATTGCGGCTCTTTTAAACGGGATTACAATTCCGATTTTCAGAATGACTGGGGCTTTCTTAATTACAGGCAACTCGCTGTTGAAGTCGTCGAGTACGTAAAAAAGACGGGTTACACTCACATCGAACTTCTTCCCGTGATGGAACATCCGCTCGACCAGTCCTGGGGATATCAGGTAAGCAATTATTTCGCGCCGACGAGCAGGCACGGGACGCCTGAAGATTTCATGTACTTCGTCGATTACTGCCATAAGAATGGAATTGGCGTGATTCTCGACTGGGTGCCCGCGCATTTTCCGTCCGACGAACACGGTCTTGCGAACTTCGACAGTTCGCAGTTGTACGCGTATAAGAATCCGCAAAAAGGTTATCACATGGACTGGGGTACGTACGTTTTTGATTACGGGCGAAATGAGGTACGGGGCTTCCTTATCGCGAACGCTCTCTTCTGGCTCGACAAGTACCACATAGACGGACTCCGCGTTGACGCGGTAGCCTCGATGCTTTATCTCGACTACTCGCGTAAAGACGGAGAATGGGTGCCGAACATTTACGGCGGACGGGAGAATCTCGAAGCCATTGATTTCATAAAAAAACTTAATGTCGCCGTTCACGAATACCATAAAGGAATTATGATGATTGCCGAAGAATCGACCGCGTTTCCTTCGGTAACCCTGCCTGTTTATCTCGGCGGACTCGGATTCGATTTGAAATGGAACATGGGCTGGATGAACGATATGCTTTCTTACTTCTCGAAAGACCCCGTTTTCAGGAAATTCCATCACAACCTTATTACATTCTCGCTCTGGTACGCTTTCAGCGAAAACTTCATTCTTCCCGTTTCCCACGACGAGGTTGTTCACGGGAAACGCTCCCTGTTCGAAAAAATGCCCGGCGACTCGTGGCAGAAGTTCGCGAACACGAGACTGTTTCTTACGTTCATGTTCGGACACCCGGGCAAGAAACTGAATTTCATGGGCAACGATATCGCGCAATATAACGAATGGAATTGCGACGGCACGGTTGACTGGTTCCTTCTTGATTACGATTATCATAAGAAGGTGAATCTGTTGATGAGCGACCTTAACAGTATTTATAAGACGTATCCCGCGCTGCATGAACTTGATTTCAGCGGAGACGGTTTCAGGTGGGTAGATTTTTCAGATTCGGAAAACAGTGTGATTTCTTTCATGAGAAAATCACGAGACGGGAAACAATTCCTGTTATTCACTTTTAATTTCACTCCTGTCGTCAGGGAAGGATATATTTTCGGCGTGCCTTTCGCGGGCTATTACAGGGAAGTTTTCAATTCCGACGCGCTCGAATATGGAGGCAGCGGAGTGGGAAATTCGGGAGGTGTTAATACGATTCCGGAAATGAGGTATAACTTTGAGAACTCTATTCGCGTCAATCTTCCGCCTCTCGGCGCAAACATTTTTCTATTCGAAACGGAGTAACCATTGGCGAAGTTTATATGCATACACGGTCATTTCTATCAGCCCCCAAGAGAAAATCCCTGGACGGATGAATACGAAAGGGAAGAATCCGCTTCGCCGTTTCACGACTGGAACGAAAGAATCTATCAGGAATGCTACAAGCCGAACACGGAAGCGGTAATTGTTGACGATAAGGGGAAAGTGATTAAGCGGGTGAACAATTTTGAAAACCTGAATTTTAATTTTGGACCTACGCTTCTTAAATGGATGAATGAAAAACATCCCGAAACGATAGCGGGGATAATTGAAGCGGATAAAGAGTCGATTGAACTTCACGGCGGACACGGAAACGCGATTGCGCAGGTATATAATCACGTAATAATGCCGCTCGCGAACAAGCGCGATAAGATTACACAAGTGCGATGGGGAATTAAGGATTTTGAATTTTATTTTCACAGGAAACCCGAGGGGATGTGGCTGGCGGAAACCGCCTGCAACAATCCCACTCTCGAAGTGCTGATTAACGAAGGAATCAGGTATGTAATTCTTGACCCGTCTCAGGCGTCGAAGATAAGAAAAACCGGAGTACAGGCGTGGACTGATGTTTTAGGCGCAGGTTTCGATACAAGAAAGCCTTACCGCTATTTCTCAAATAACGGGAACGGATACATCGATATTTTTTTCTATGAAGGCGGACTCTCGAGGAGCATCGCTTTTGACGACGTTGTATATGACGCGGTTAAACTTATGAACAGAATTGTAACGTATTTTTCGAGTGACAGGGAAAGCGATGAACTCGTTTCGATAGCGGTTGACGGCGAAACATTCGGACACCACAAGCACTTTACCGAAAGGACGATTGCATATCTTCTCGGGGGATATTCCGAAACGCGGGGAGTTAAAGTAGTGAATTTCGGAGAATATCTGTCCCTTCACGAACCTGAATATGAAGTGATGCTTAACGAAGGACCCGCGGGAGAGGGCACTTCGTGGAGCTGCGTTCACGGCGTGGGAAGATGGAAAAGCGATTGCGGATGCAGCACGGGCGGTTTCCCCGGCTGGAACCAGAAATGGAGAATTCACCTTCGCGACGCTCTGAATCTTCTGAACGGAAAACTCGGTCTGTACTTCGAGATTGAAGGAAAAAAATATTTTAAAAATGTCTGGGAAGCAAGAAACGATTACATAGAAATAATCCTCAATCCCGGTAACAATTATGTTTTGGATAATTTTTTTGATAAGCATTCTTCAGAAGAACTGAGCGCGGATGAAATTAAAACAGCATTGTCACTTCTCGAAATGCAGAAGTTTTCAATGTTGATGTTCACGAGTTGCGGATGGTTCTTCTCTGACATTTCAGGCCTGGAATCTAAAAAAGTTCTTGAATACGCGAAACGCGCAGTCGAAATTGCACGGAGTGTTTCCGGTCTCGATTTTGACGAAGAATTCCTTGAAATTCTTGGATTTGCTAAAAGCAACAAACCCGAATTCGGTACGGGCAGGGATATTTACATGAAATTAGGAAAGCAAAACTGATGGTCGATTATTCATTCCTGAAAAATACGCGGACCTCGGCGAGGTGGGAGAAGTTCGGAATGAAACGACGCTCAGGCGTCGCGATTCCATTGTTTTCAGTCAGGTCAAGGAAGAGCATCGGAATCGGCGAAATTCCCGATATAAAACTTATAGTTCAGTGGTGCGAGCAGACAGGCAATTCGATAATACAACTCCTTCCTCTGAACGATACGGGCTTTGATTTCGCTCCTTACAATTCCGTTTCATCTTTCGCTCTCGACCCGATGTATCTTTCCGTTCAGTCATTGAAAGATGTCAATTTGAATCCGTTCAAGAAAGATATACGCGAACTGCGAAGCAAGTACGACGGTCACAGGGACAAGGTGGACTACGCCGTCAAGCAGGCAAAAATCGACCTGCTCTGGAAAATTTTCAAGCGGACATATTTAAAAGGAAATAACAAGTATTTGAATTTCGTCGTTGAGAACGCATACTGGCTGAAAGATTATTCTCTGTTCAGGGCGCTGAAACACAAGTTCGGCGGACTTTCGTGGGAAGAATTTCCCGACGGATACAGGGACAGAAATCCTGAAGCGCTTGAAGAATTCAGGAATGAGAACGAACTGAAAATCGAATTCCACTCCTGGATGCAGTGGCAGTTGTTCGAGCAGTTGAAAAAAGTTAAAAGGTACGCTGAAGAAAAGAAAATTTTTCTTATGGGTGACATTCCGTTCCTCGTCAGCCGCGACAGCGCTGATGTTTGGGCGGACAGGAAATATTTTAATCTTGATAAATCCTCGGGCGCGCCTCCCGACGTGTATTTCGCGAACGGACAAAGATGGGGAATGCCTCCTTACGAAAGAGCGGAACTCGAAAACTCCGTTTATGCATATTTCAGAAACAAACTCAGGTACGCGTCTAATTTTTACGATATGTACAGGATTGACCATTTCGTCGGATTTTTCAGGGTCTGGACTGTTGATATGAGCGAGCCTGACGAAACGGGAGGACTTAACGGAAAATTTGACCCGCCTGATGAATCAATATGGGAAGTTACCGGGAAAAAACTTCTCGACGCTATGCTCGACGGTTCCGGAATGCTTCCCTGCGCTGAAGACCTCGGCACAGTTCCCGCCTGCTCGGGAAAAGTGCTCTGGGAATACGGAGTGCCGGGAATGGACGTGCAGAGATGGAGGAAAATCGACAACGAATTCGTGAGGAACTACGATTACAGGTGGCTCTCGATGTCAACCGTATCGACTCACGATTCTTCGTCAATGGTCGAATGGTGGCACAGCGAAGCGGGAACAGTTGACGGAATACTATTCAAAAGGCTGTGCTCGAATAAAGGAATTTCCGCCGGGAATATCGAATCTGTCATCGGAAAGTTGTTCGATTCCGAAAATTCTTATTATAACAGGCTATTGTGGAAAAACGGAATCTCCGTTGATGATATTCTTTCGGCTCTCGGGAAAAATGCCGATGAATGCGGTGACGTACTCTTGCTTTACAGAGAGAGTTTCGGAGAGAAAGAAAAATTTCTGAGTTTGCTTGGCATCGAAGTTGAGCCCGAGAGGGAACTGCTCCTTAAAGGTAAATCAAACCTTAACTTCATACGCAGGAATCTTGAATTCATTTCAAACTCTGCATCGATATTTAATATACTATTGCTTCAGGAATGGCTGTGCCTTGACGAGAATTTTCTCAGAAAAATCGAGGAGAAATCATACAGGATAAATTTCCCGGGTGTCGTGAACGACGCTAACTGGACTGTAGTCCTTCCCTATAACCTTGAAAAAATTCTTAACCTCGACGTCAACGGCGAAATAAGCGGACTCGTATTGAAGAGCGGAAGAGTGTTACAGCAGGATAGGCTTGTCTGAAATTTCTTGTATTATTAATCAATGAAAATGCCTATATTATTTCATTCCCTTAATCAAAAACAGGTATGAAAAAAATCGGTTTGGTCATTCTTTTCTCGTTTTCTCTTGCCGTATTTTCCAATGATATATCATTTTCTCAGGACACAAATAGAATTAATTACAATTGTCTCGCCGACAAGAAATGGTCTCTTGTTTTCGAGGCAGGGACAATATTCGGAGGCAATTACGGCAGCAACTATAAGTCTTTCCTGCTTACCGGAAAATATCATCTCGACAAAAGCAATGCCGTCAGATTGTTCATCGGTACTTACGGGAATAAATCGGATATTGAGGTGTCCGGCGCATCGTCATATAGTGATGTGATTGAAAAATCTTCAAAGAATTTTAGTCTCGAAGGTGGCTTGCAATACGTTCGTTATCTGAATGCTGATTCAAAAGTGAAAGTGTATTTCTGTTTCGGCCCTTATATGAAATACAATTATTATTATTCCTACAGAGAGGAATTGAACGGATACGAGTATGATGAAAGAATTGATGATACCTGGGGCATCGGATGCAGCGCATCGCTTGGAGTGGAATATTTCATACTTGACAACATTAGTCTTGTAGGCGAGTATTCTGCAAACGGAACGATTGGAAAATCGCAGTCAACAGATAATCTTTTCTCTGCTTACGGCATTCAATACCTGCGCATAGACACGGACAAATCAGAATTCGAGTTCAATAAAATGCGTCTCGGCTTCTCCGTGTATTTT
>DATMXZ010000037.1:0-4095 GCA_035561235.1 Ignavibacteria bacterium | reverse complement strand
TGAAAATCGCCCGCATCAATTTTATAGTAATAGATACCCGAAGAGAATTTCGACGCGTCAAAGTTCACGTAGTAGTTGCCGGGATTTTGAAATTCGTTCACGGGTTCGGCAATGACTCTTCCGAGCAAATCGAAAATCGTTATCTTCACGCCGGAGGCTTTCATTATTCCGTAACTGATTTTAGTAACGGGATTGAACGGATTTGGAAAATTCTGACCAAGATAATAAGCGGAAGGAATTTCATTATTAGTTATTCCTGTAACCGTGTAAACCTTGAAACCTTTGTTCGGCGTCCAGTTCCAGGCTCCCGAGTGTCCTCTGTCAATAGTCGCGTACAGCGTATCACTTCCGGACACGGTAGGGGCAGTGTAGGAAAACTGAATAATTTTTGGATTTACATACGTGATACCCGCGCTTTGTACGAGTTCACCCGACATAAGCGTAAGACCGGAACCGCTGATTGCCGTTAATGAGCCGTTTTTCGCAGCGATATCAACGCCGTATTTCCCCGAACCGGTTGCCATATTGATAGTTAGAGTAAAAGTCACTGTCTGTCCGGCAAGTACGGAATCAGGTCCGGTAATGATTCCCGTGATAGCGGTGTTGTAGGAATGGCAACTGTTGCAGCCCGTAGTTGTTGTTTTTTTTGTACGACCCGCTATCCCTCCGGGGTAAGCGGATGATTCAACGGCAGTGAGTACTATTATAAGCAATAATACAACTGTTACGTTGATAAAGAATTTACCTTTTTTCATATACTTAAATTTAATTGAGGTTTTAAGCAAAATAGGTAACACTGTTTAAAAAATAAACAGTTGCGGAAAAATTTATGACTCAATTAAATATTGATATAACATATATTTACGGTGAAATATATGACGTACAAAAAAAAGAATGGAATATTTTATTGGTTAAAACGAATAATTCAGGTAAAAATTAAAGTTGCTGCCGGATTTGTAATTATTAAGTCTCCAGCAGAAATCCAGACGGAATGCATCAAAAATGTTACCGAGAGCAAAACCTGTTTCAAGAAAAACGCCGTCGGTTGTTCTCATATTTTTATCCGACATCAACTGCAGGAGTTTATCATTACTAAAACTTCTTCCGGCATTGAATAAACCGATGAGATTGATGCTTTTCAGAACGGGTATGTTTTGTGGAAAAAATTTTCCAAAGTCATTTTCGAAATTAAAGTAAAAAAGTTTATCGCCCGTAAATTCGCCATAATTCATCGTTCCAAACAGCATTTTATCCGAGCCGTAGTAAACATTAAAATACGGAAGGTCCTGAAAGGCGGGGTTCCCGTTAAGGTATTGAAAACCGAATAAGTATTTCGGTTTAATTCTGTAAGTAAGTTTGTTTTCGCCGCTCAGTTCCACTTTATATTTTCTGAAATCGAACGTGCTTCCGAGATTCTTCGAAGAATTTTCGAGACTGAATGTAAGAGAAGGAAATTCAGTGACCGGAAATCTGGTTATTTCTCCCGTGCCCCAGTCGATGCCGCGGTATTTGTTGAAATCCAAATGCAGCGCAAGGATGAGCGAGCGTTTGAAGGCATCGTTTATTAAGGGATTCACGCAATACATCGCATTTTTCCTGAAGAAACTGAAATCGGTATTTACATTCGCTGATGTTTGTTTGCTCTCGAAATATTCCGCTTTTATGCCCGCCTGCGGAATAACCGATTTAAAGATGCTAAAAGAAAATCCGGACTCATAGAAATAATAATATCTTTCATTCTTATCAAAAAGCGTATAATATGTGTTTACAAATTCCTGTTCCCATCCTCGTTTCATAAAAGGGGAATTAAGTCGTTTGAAGGATGCAGCGTTGATTCTCAGACTTTTATCTTCGAGCAGCCGGGTTTCAAAATCGAATTTATATTTTGCTTTTTTATCGGCAAATCCGTAGCCGTAGAAAAGACTTGAATTAAATCTTCCAAAGTCTTTATTGAAGTTAATCGATGTTCCGATTCTGCTTCCCTCGACGCTGTTAAAAGCGTACAAATCCATAAGGCTCATAGAAAAGTTCCTGCCGATATTCAACGAGAGTCCTCCGAATCTTATTTTGTTCGCGCGTTCGGAAGTTGTTCTTTCGATGTTTTTGTAGGCGGATTTTTCCTCTTCGGAATTTTCAATAAGTTTATTTTTCTGCCAGTAAACAGAATCCTTTTCGGCATCCTTATTTACTTTAACCACTATGTCATCGAAAATTCCCGCAGGCGCTTTTTCGTTAAGCGCATATTCCGATATTACCGAGAAAACTTCGGCTTTGAATCTGATAAGTCCGGCAAATGACCCTTCGCCATAAATTTGAACGTCATTAGGCATTCTGTAATGCGTGTTTGTCCGGTCTTTATAGGAAGAAAATTTCTGGAGGAATTTCAGTGAAGTGACATTTTGCATTACTTCGCCGTTTGTTTCAAGTTCAACCTTAGTCAGGGCGTAAATGCTGTCGATTATATAAACGGCACCCTTGAATTGCGGTCTGACCGACGAGGTATTTATAACTTTTATTTTATAAACGACTGACGAATCGATTGAAGTGATTCCCGTGAGTTTATATTCGTAATAATCGAACGCGTCGTCACACAAAGGACCGGGAATTTTTGCCTCGCCGAGGTCAATGACTTCATCATAAAAATTAACGACGTACGGAATGGCAAAACCTCTGCTGATATTTGCTGTTTCCCTCTTTGACCTGACAATTTGTTTCTCAAGTCCGGGTTCTTTTACGTATCCTGTTGTTTCGGACTCGAGTATTCCGAGAATGCTCATACCTGTTGAGTCGGTCACAGGTTTTTCGTCAGAAAACGGATTTATCGACGAGCGAATAATGAACTTAGTGTAGGCGTCGTAATTATATTCCTTCAAATCCTTTTTGAAATTCCTTTTATACATTATGGCTTTTCGAATTATATCATATGCGGGGTCTTCGCCGGCGACTTCAATTGTTTCTGTGAATATTTCAGTGGGTTTTAGGAAAATGTCTCTGCTGAGGTCGGAATCAGTAATATAAAAACTTGATGTATCGGAAAAATACCCTATGTAAGTAGTAATAAGATTTACCGAACCCGGTTTAATCTTAAGGATGAAGTTACCGCTGCCGTCGGATGCCGCGCCGGAATTACTTCCGTCAACTTTGACGGACGCGTATGGTAACGGCTTATTAGTTTTTGCGTCGAGAATTTTACCCGTTATTCTGTAAGTCTGACAATCAGCATGTTTGAAGCATAATGTAATAGCGAGCACGTAAAATAATAAACTTGCGAGTTTCATAATCCGCTTTTTATTGCATTTTTAGAATGACGAGTTTTTTATCGTCGATTTTATAAATTTTATCGAATACAAATTCAAGAATCCTGACGCACACGTTCGGATGCGTCCGCTTAAGAACTGAAATTTCCAATTCGAGATTCCCTCCTTTAATGCACAACATTTCGCCGTTATCTTTCAAAAGTTCTTTGCTCCACGTAACAAGATTTGCCAGAGGGGCGACGGATTTGGAAACAATGTAATCGTATTTTTTCCTGTATGCCCCGGGTAGTTTTTCAATTCTGGAACAAACGGCTTTCGTATCCGATAAATTCAATTGTTCGATAATATCGGAGAGCGCGATAATTTTTTTACGTATAGAATCGACAAGAGTTACTTTCGCACCGGGGAATAATATTTTAAGAGGAATGCCCGGAAACCCGCCGCCGGTGCCTATATCGAGAATTTCCGAATCAACCTTTAAATTATAGTTCTTCAGGAAAAAAACGGAATTTAGAATGATTTCTTCTATAGATTCATTTTTTCTTGATATGAGGTTAATTTTCGAATTCCAGCCGAGAATAAGGCGATTGTATTCTTCGAATTTTCCTAAAACGTCCTTATCCGGCGTATTTAAGATTTCCAAAAGAAATTTGTCAAGCAGTTCCATAGAGCAAAAATACGCGAAGGAGAATAAATAGCAATACAAATAGCGGTTATGAGAATAAAACATTCCGATATATCGGGGATAATATTGCAGATTGAATGATGATGCTCAGCAGCAAAAAATATTTTTAAAAAATAATTGAGGTTTGTATTTGAAAGCGTATTAAAATAAAAC
>DATMXZ010000036.1:0-7795 GCA_035561235.1 Ignavibacteria bacterium | reverse complement strand
AGGAAAAGGAAATTGAGGAGAAATACGCCAGTGAAAAGAAAGAACTTGCGGAAGAGGCGGCTAACAAAGCGAAGGAACTCGCAGAGCAGGAAATCAAACAGTTAAAAGAAGATGTTGAGCAAAAGTCTAAAGAGAATCTTGAACTGAAGAAAAAAGAATTAGAACTTCTGAAAAAAGAATCCGAGTTAAAGGTAAAGCAAGAAGAAATGAAAATCGAAATGGAAAAGACACTGCTGGAGAAACAGGATGAAATCGTAAATGAAGCCAGGAAAAAAGAACAGGAAAAATATGATTTAAAGATACGAGAGTATGAAAAGGAGAAAGAGGACCAGAAAAAGTTGATAGAAGAAATGAAGAGGAAAGCCGAGCAAGGGTCGATGCAGATGCAGGGAGAAGTTCTGGAGTTGGCTTTGGAAGATTTTCTTAGAAACCAATATCCTTTCGACATTATTGAAGAAGTGCCGAAAGGTACTAAAGGAGCGGATGTTATTCAAACTGTCGTAAATTCACTCCAGCAAGTTTGCGGGAAAATAATTTATGAAAGCAAGAGGACGAAAACATTTTCAGAGACCTGGATTGAAAAACTCAAGGACGATCAAAGAGAACAGGGGGCACTAATATCAGTAATAATAACGGAAGTTTTACCGAAGGGTATAGAAACATTCGGCAGGAAAGACGGAGTATGGATTTGCAACTTTTCTAATGTTAAGAATCTCACTTTTATTTTAAGAGAAATGATTATAAGAGAGCATTCAATTCGCGCGTCCGAAGAAAACAAGGGTGATAAGATGGAGTTATTATACAAATATTTAACGAGCGATGAATTCGGTATCAGAGTTGAAGCAATAGTAGAATCCTTTTCCGGTTTGAAATCAGATATTGAAAAAGAAAAGAGGTCGATGAATGCAATATGGAAAGAACGGGAGAAAAAACTAGAAAAGGTAATAACAAATACGATTGATATGTACGGTTCTATAAAAGGGATTGGCGGGAATGCTATTGCTCCGGTGCAGTCACTTTCGTTGCCGGAACCGGAAGATTTTGAAGATAATTCGGAAAAGAAAGAGTGAAATTGTCCTCCCCCGCCCCGATATATCGGGGCACCCCCTCCAAAGGGGGACACGTTTCGAGATGAATTGTCGCCGGTTATCAAGTCGCCTTTAATGGATTCCCGCTAAAGACGTGCGGGAATGACAAGCGGGTGTGACGTTCTTGGCAATAATTCGAATTTCATATTCATCATTTCATTTCTCCCCGCCCTCTACGTTAAAATTTCTTGCTCTTTTCTAGATTCTCCATTCCAGATTCTGCTCTTAATGCATTTTTATTCAACGAAAAATTGAATAAATTAGGAAAAATCTACTTTAAGGTAACTAAAATACATTTCAATATGAAAATTTTCATCGATACAGCGAACCTGAAAGAAATCAAGGAAGCGGCGGATATGGGATTGCTCGACGGCGTTACAACCAACCCGTCTCTGGTAGCCAAGGAAGGTCATAAGGATTTCAGAACGATGCTCGAAAAAATCTGCGCGATTGTTGACGGAGATATTTCAGCCGAGGTGGTCTCCACCGACGCGGCGGGCATTCTCAAGGAAGGAAGAGAACTCGCGAAGATTCATAAAAATATAGTCATCAAAGTCCCGCTCATAAAGGAAGGTTTGAAAGCGGTCAAGACTTTCTCCGATGAGGGAATAAAGACCAACGTCACGCTTTGCTTCTCGCCGTCGCAGGCTTTGCTTGCCGCGAAAGCGGGCGCGTACCTTGTCAGCCCGTTCGTAGGACGTCTGGACGACATTTCGTACAACGGAATGGACCTGATTCAGCAGATTGTCCAGATTTATCAGAACTACGATTACCCGACGCAGGTGCTCGTGGCTTCCGTACGCCATCCGATGCACTTCGTGGACGCGGCGATGATAGGCGCGGACGTGTGCACGATGCCTTTCAAGGTTATCGAAATGCTCGCGAAACATCCGCTCACGGACATCGGTCTCGATAAGTTCCTCGCGGACTGGAAAAAATTGAACTCTTAATTTCGTTTGTAAAAATATTAAAATACTTTGTATATGAAAAAGACAGCTTTCAACGAGATTCACAGGAAATTAGGTGCAAAATTAGTTGAATTCGCAGGTTTCGAGATGCCCGTACAGTATGAAGGTATTATTGCCGAGCATAAAGCAGTGAGGAATTCAGTCGGTGTTTTTGACGTGTCGCATATGGGCGAGGTAAGGATTCACGGTAAAGACGCTTTCGCTTTCGTGCAGAAACTGACGACGAACGACGTGTCGCAGTTGTTCAAGGGAAGAGTCCAGTATTCGTCAATGTGCAAGCCGGACGGCGGCATCGTGGACGACCTGCTGGTTTATCATTGCGGCGATTATTTCCAACTCGTCATAAACGCTTCGAACGTCGAGAAGGACATCGCCTGGATGAAGCAGAACGTTTTCGGCGACGTTAGGATTGAAGACGTTTCCGACGCGACGTCGCTTCTGGCGATTCAGGGAAAAAACTCTCTGGCGCTTCTTCAGAAACTTACAAAAACGGATTTATCCAAGATAGAATATTATCATTTCGAGTTCGGTCAGATTGCGGGACAGGACGCGATTATTTCTCACACGGGTTACACCGGTGAAAAGGTATGTTTCGAAATTTATTCTTCGTCGGACGTGAAGAAGTCGGAAGACTTGTGGAACGCGATTTTCGAGGCGGGGAAAGAATTCGACGTGAAGCCGATTGGTCTCGGAGCGAGGGATACGCTCAGGCTTGAATACGCTTTCAGATTGTACGGAAACGATATGGACGAAACGACGAATCCGCTCGAAGCGGGTCTGGCGTGGATTACGAAACTCGACAAGGGCGACTTCAACGGCAGGGAAGCAATCGCGAAATCGAAAGCGGACGGGCTGAAGAGGAAACTCGTAGGATTCGTCGTGAACGACAAGATGGTCGCGAGGCACGGGCAGGACGTTTACGCGGGCGATAAGAAGATTGGTTACGTCGCGAGCGGCTCGCCGTCTCCGATGCTCGGAAAGAACATAGGAATGCTTTACGCCGAGACAGCGTTCAGCAAAATCGGAAGCGTTGTCGAGATAGACGTGAGAGGAAAAAGAATCAAGGCGGAGATTGTTAAGACGCCTTTCTTAAGTTGATAGAAATTGTTTAATATTACGTAACGGGGGATTTGAAAGAGTCCCCTGATTTTTTGAAAACTAAAAAGTTATTGTTTGGTAAAAGTAGATGTATATTTATCGCAGTCTCTGATACAGGACGAAATGCAGTTGAAGGACAGGAACGTAATAGTAATCGACGTTCTTCGCGCTTCATCGACGATATTGACGGCGCTCGTAAATCAGGCGAAGGAAATAATTCCCGCCGAGAGCGTTTCTGTCGCGGCGCGCATTTCGAAGGGTCTGGGCAATTCCGTGCTGTGCGGGGAGCGAAACGGAAAAATTATTGAAGGGTTTAAATTGGGGAATTCTCCGTTCGAATATACAACGGACGCGGTGAAAGGAAAGACTCTGATTTTTTCGACGACTAACGGAACGATATCTGTGACGAAATCGAAGTTCGCGAAGAACTGCGTCGTCGCGGGTTTCCTTAATTTGAGCGCGGTCGTGAATTACGCGGCGTCGCTTAACGACGACGTTACGATTCTATGCTCGGGGAAATTGAACGACTTCTGCATAGAGGATTCAATAGCCGCGGGAATGATTATAAACGGATTGATGGAAATCAAGGGGAAGGCGAACGTCGAACTTTACGATTCGGGATACATGTCGTACAAACTCGCGAAACATCTCGCGTACAGGAACTCGAAGCCCGACAGGGGAAAACTCCTGTCGATGCTCGCGGATTCCGAGCACGGGAAATACCTCGCTTCGATAGGTTTCGGCGATGATTTGAAATACTGTGCCGAACTCGACAAACTCGACAAACTGCCGTTCTACAGGAACGGTGTTGTTAAACTGAAGGAAACCTTCGAGCAGGAAGCGAGCGAGAAATCTAAAATGAAGAGAGTCAACATAAGCAGCAAACCGAACTCAAAGGATTAATGAACAAGAGAATGAAATCAAAACTTTCGGATAGGAAGCCCGAAAGCAGGAAGAAGCAGAGCGAGGAATTCGCGATATCGGAAAATTTCAAGATACGTCTGATAGGCGCGCTGCTTATAGTTCTCGGCGTTCTGCTTGTCATAGCGATTTTTTCGTATTCGAAGGCGGACGCTCAGACGCTCCTGAGATTTTCATTCCTTGACATATTCAGGAAGGAAACTTATTCGTCTCTTTACAGGATAAACAACCTTCTCGGAATAGCGGGCGCGTACGTCGCGAACGTTTCGATAGAAAGTCTTTTCGGGTATTTCACATTCATAATTCCGACGGCGGTCGTGATAATCGGCTGGACGCTTTTCAGGAGAAAGCCGATGTACAAGCCCGCGACGATTTCGGTTTACCTGATTCTTTTAATGACGTTCCTCGCGGGAGCGGCGGGATTGATAAGGATTCTCGCGGGTCCCGAAAGGTTGTCGGGAGCGTATTGCGGCGCGACGGGTAATTTCATTTCGTCGGTTTTTTATTACGGGCTCGGCTCGATTGGCGCTTCGATTGTTTTCATCGTCGCTCTCGGACTGACGGGAATGCTTCTCGTTGACGGGAACATACTCAAGTCGCTCGCGAGACTGAAACTTCTCTGGGAAAAAATCAAGGAGAAGTTCAGAAAAGAAAAAGAAGATTTAACGACTGAGAAAGAGGAAAAGAAATTAAAGAATGAAGAGAAGAAAGAAGAGTCGGCGATTGAGGAAGCGATAAGGAAGGAAAGCGAAAAGATAAGGCGCGCGAAGGGAAAGGTCAACGGCGAAGAGCCTGTCATAAAGGATACTGAAATAAACCGTCCGAAGGCGGACGTGCGGAAGGCGGAGCAGAAGCACGTTCCCGAGCCGGCGGAACTTGAAGAGGAAGAAATTGCCGAAGAGCCCGCGGAAGAAAAGAAAACATCGAAGAGGAAGAAAGATTTGAGTTCTCTGCTCGTCGAGGTTCCGAAAAAGACGGAAGCGAGCGAGACTGACATCAATCCGGAGAACTCGAACGAACTTGACGGAGTTGAAGGCGTGGATGAAGACGATTTCATAGAGGAGAAACTCGAAGGATACAGAAATCCGACTCTTGATTTGCTCGAAGAGCCGTCGAAAGAGGAAAACGAACTTATTTCCGACGAGGAGTTGAAGCACAACGGAAGGCTTCTTCAGGAAAAACTTCTCAAGTTCGGAATAGAAATTATTGACATAGCTGCGACGCCCGGTCCCGTTGTAACGCTTTACGAACTCGTGCCCGCGCCCGAAGTGAAACTCTCGAAGATTGAATCGCTTCAGGACGACATCGCGCTCGCGATGAAGGCGAGAGGAATAAGGATGATTATTCCGATTCCCGGGAAAGGCACGGTGGGCGTGGAAATCCCGAACAGCAAGTCGCAGATGGTGCGCGTGAAGAGCGTACTCGCTTCGGCTAAGTTCAAGGACAGCACGAAGAAACTCACGGTCGCTTTCGGCAAGATGATTGACGGCGGGATTTACGTGGACGATTTGTCGAAGATGCCGCACGTGCTAATCGCGGGAGCGACAGGCTCCGGAAAGAGCGTCGGCATAAACACGATTATCGCTTCACTGCTTTACAAGATGCATCCTTCGGATTTGAAGTTCGTCATGATTGACCCGAAGAAGATTGAACTTAGTCTGTATTCGAAACTGCGGAATCATTTCGTCGCGACGTCGAACGACATAAACGAAAGCATTGTGACGAGTTCGCAGAACGCCGTTTCGATTCTTAAGAGCGTCGAGATGGAAATGGAGCAGAGATACGATAAACTCGCGAACGCGGGTGTGAGGAACATAGATTCGTATAACGAAAAATACGCGCAGGGAAAACTTAAGAACAACGAAGTTATAAGGCACAGGAAGATGCCGTACATCGTGGTTATTATAGACGAGTTGGCTGATTTGATGATTACCGCGAAGCGGGATATCGAAGACCCGATAGCGAGGATAGCGCAGATGGCGAGGGCTGTTGGAATACATTTGATTGTCGCGACGCAGAGACCGTCGGTTGACGTTATAACGGGTGTTATAAAAGCGAACTTCCCCGTAAGGGTTGCGTATCAGGTCGCGTCGAAAATCGATTCGAGAACGATTCTTGATATGTCGGGCGCGGACCAGTTGTTGAGAAACGGCGATATGCTTTACCTGTCGTCGGCTTCGCCGAAACCAATAAGGATACAGAACGCTTATATATCGACTGAAGAGTGTGAGAAACTTGTTGACTATATTTCCGCGCAGAAAGGTTATTCGAAACCGTACCTCCTGCCGTCGATACTGAACAAGAAGGGCAAGGGCGGGTTCTACGGCGACGACTGGGACGAAATGTTTCCGGAAGCGGCGCGGCTGATTCTGAAACTTCAGAATTGCTCGACTTCAACGCTGCAGAGGCGTCTGAAACTCGGATACGCTCGCGCGGCGAGAATCGTTGACCAGATGGAAGGAGCGGGTATCGTCGGTCCGAATCAGGGCGCGAAAGGAAGAGAGATACTCGTTACGGAAGACGAACTGGAAGAGATACTGCAGGGAATGTGACACAATTAGTAATTAGTAATTAAGAGATTTTTCCACATAGAATCAATTAGCAATTATAAGATTCTGAAATATATACATCGTGTTCGAGAGTCTCCCCTTTTAAGGGGGACTCTCGGAGTTCAACATAAAAACTGTACCGAGAGTCCCCAAAGAGCGGGGAGACTCTCGGTAACGTACAAAAAGAGATTGAAGATATAGTTTTCAGAAGTCCAATTAGAATTACTAATTACTAATATCTATTAACTAATTACTAATTACTAATTATTAATTGCTAATTGACGAGACGAGGTCTTTAAGCAGTGACGACGCGCCGATTCTGAACAAATCCGGATTCAGCCAGTCTTTTCCGCACACCGCGTTCACGAGGGACGCGTATTCGAGCGCTTCATCAGTTTTGCGTATTCCGCCCGCGGCTTTGAATCCGATTTTCTTTCCGGTCTTTCCGAAATGTTCTTTGACAGCGCAAAGCATAACGTAAGAGGCTTCGAGCGTCGCGGCGGGACTGATTTTTCCCGTCGATGTCTTTATGAAATCCGCGCCGCCTTCAATAGCGAGAAGGCTCGCGGCATATATGTTTCCCGGCGTTTTGAGTTCGCCCGTTTCGAGGATGACTTTAAGATGAACGTTCTTTTTGTTGGAATTGCTTTTACAGAGTTTATTGATTTCGAATATCTCGTCGAAGACGAATGAATAATTGCCTGACAGGAATTCGCCTCTCGAGATTACGATATCAATCTCATCGGCGTCGTGGTCGATGCAGTACTGCACTTCCGCGAGTTTAAGTTCAAGTGGAACCTGACCCGACGGAAAGTAAGAGGAGACAGTCGCGGTTTTGACTCCCGTTCCTTTCAACTGCGCGCTCGTCCAGTTCACGAATCTCGGATAAACGCATACGGCAGCGACGGATGGAACGCCTTTAATGTTCGAAGGATTCTTTGCTGTATCGCAGAGAGTTTTAACTTTTTCGAAAGTATCGTTTCCTTCGAGAGTCGTGAGGTCAAGGAAAGATATAAGTCTGCAAATGTTCTCTTTGTTCCTGATTATTTTTTTGTCAGTGTTTATTCCGGATAATTTCTCTTTTACGTCAATATTATTGAAGAAATCGATTGCTTTGGGTATATCAGTAGTATAGGGATTCATAACTTATTTTTTTTACAATGTACTATAA
>DATMXZ010000035.1:0-8060 GCA_035561235.1 Ignavibacteria bacterium | reverse complement strand
CCTTAATATTTATTAATTAATTTGATTCATGGGATTTAGCCGGCTCATAAGAAAGGACTATTGCGCCGGAGTCAAAAGTTTTTGTTTGAATGAGTTTTAGGTTGATTCTGTCGTTGATGTTTTTAAATAACGGCAGTCCGTTTCCCGAAATAATCGGATGAACGCACAGTATATATTCATCAATTAAGCCGAGACGCATCAAGGTTACTATTAAACCCGGGCTGCCCGCATAAATATTTTTTCCTGATTGTTTCTTGAGTTTTGAAATTTCCTCTTTCACGATTTCATTTTTCAATATTGTATTTTTCCATTCAATGTGTCGAAGCGTGCGGGAAAAAACTATTTTTTGAATATTGTCGATTATTACGGCGAATTCATCCTCCGGCTTGCTGCCCGTGGGATTTTTTACGACTGACGGCCAGTAACTTTCCATCAGTTGATATGTTATCCTTCCGAACAAAAGCGCGTCTGCATTTTTTAAGAGTTCGTTATAATGCTGATGCAGTTCATCATCCGCGATTACCGCTGTGTGGTCGCAAAATCCGTCAAGTGTCATGTTGATTGCTGCAATGAGTTTTCTCATAGATTATTTCTGTTGTATTTATTCTCTTTCATTTCTCACGGAAATTATTTGATTTAGTTGTGCTTTCCTATCGTCATTTTGTAAGCCAGTACGGATTCAGGTAGCGGAGCGAGAGCATTCGATAATATATTGTATGTTCCTTTTTCCTGAAGTTCATCAGCGGTTTTTTCTCTTTGTGCGTTTGAAACCATAATAGTTTTTATTTTGCTCTTTTTTATTACAACACTTTTATTTTTGAAAAATTCAAAGAGAGCGTGATGCGATTATGCTTTGTCTCCTTCACAGGTTCTGGCTTGTGAAGGAACAATAAGTTTTTTTTGGTTCCCGGCAGGAGCCCGCCCGGGTGCATATTCGATTTGGGAGCCGTTGAAATGGTGTCGGTATTTGCTCTTAGTAACCCCATTCTTTAGAATGGGGTGTATGAATAAAAAATGAAGGACTTTAGTCCTTGAAGTTTGTTGCTCGCGGACCGAAGACCGAATTAGGCGCGTACATAAAACCCCGCTCTGAGTTGCTGAGAAAAACTTTCTCTCTTCCCAAGCTGGAACTTGTGAAGGAGGAAAAAAATATAATTCGTGATGTTCGTGTCAATTCTCGCTGAATATCGGGTAAAAAAAATCCCCTCAAAAGAGGGGATTCGTGTTTCGAAGTATTATATATTATAGGTTATTTCTTATCGTCAACGACTTCGAAGTCCGCGTTTTCAACGTTGCCGTCGTCCTTCTTCTGCTCGCCCGCGCCCTGCTGACCGGCTGATTGCTGTCCCTGCTCGGGTCCCTGATTCTTCGCCTGAGAGTACATTTGCGAGGACGCTTCGTTCCACGCGGCGTTGTACTGGTCCATCGCGGATTTTATTTCCGTAGCGTTGTTTGTCTTCACCGCGTCTTTCAACCTGTCGATTGCGGATTGAATCTTCGCTCTCGCGTCCTGGCTGAGTTTTCCTTCGAATTCTTTCAACTGTTTTTCACCCTGAAATATCATCGCGTCAGCCTGATTCTTAGTGTCGATTTCCTCTCTCTTCTTCTTGTCGTCCGCTTCGTGCTCCTTCGCGTCCTTCTTCATCTTTTCGATTTCCTGGTCGGTTAATCCGCTCGAATGAGTAATCCTGATATCCTGCGTTTTTCCCGTGCCCATATCTTTCGCCGTGACGTGAAGTATGCCGTTCGCGTCTATGTCGAAAGTAACTTCGATTTGCGGCACGCCTCTCGGAGCGGGAGGAATCCCGTCGAGATGGAATCTGCCGAGCGTGCGGTTATCCATTGCCATTGGTCTTTCGCCCTGAAGGACGTGAATTTCAACCGAAGGCTGATTGTCGCCCGCCGTGGAAAATATCTGCGACTTCTTGGTCGGAATCGTCGTGTTAGCGTCTATGAGTTTCGTCATAACGCCGCCGAGTGTTTCGATGCCGAGTGAAAGCGGTGTAACGTCAAGTAGAAGCACGTCCGTCACGTCGCCCGCGAGAACGCCGCCCTGAATCGAAGCGCCTATTGCTACGACTTCGTCCGGGTTGACGCCTTTGTGCGGCTCTTTTCCGAAAATCTGTTTCACTCTTTCCTGAACCATAGGAATCCTTGTCGAACCTCCTACGAGAATTACTTCATCGATTTCATTCAGACTGAATCCCGAATCCTTAAGCGCCTTTTCGCACGGTGCTACTGTTCTTTCCACCAGATCGCTGACGAGCGATTCGAACTTCGCGCGCGTTATCGTTTCGAGAAGGAACTTCGGACCGTCGGCTGTTGCCGTGATATAAGGCAGGTTAACCTCGGTCTGCGAACTTGTTGACAACTGCTTCTTCGCGTTTTCAGCGGCCTCTTTAAGTCTCTGCAATGCCATCGCGTCTTTTCTTAAATTGATTCCTTCCTTCTTCTGAAACTCGTCCGCTAGATATTCAATAAGTCTCTGGTCAAAGTCATCGCCTCCGAGGTGCCCGTCGCCGTTCGTTGATTTTACTTCAAACACTCCGTCGCCGAGTTCGAGAATAGAGATATCGAACGTTCCGCCGCCAAGGTCGAACACCGCCACCTTGTGGTTCTTTTTCTTCTTGTCGAGACCATACGCAAGCGCCGCCGCTGTCGGTTCGTTGATTATTCTTTTCACGTCGAGTCCCGCTATCTTGCCCGCGTCTTTTGTCGCCTGTCTCTGGGCGTCGTTGAAGTAAGCCGGAACGGTTATGACCGCTTCGGTTACAGTTTGTCCGAGATAATCTTCCGCCGTCTTCTTCATTTTCTGAAGAACCATAGCGGAGATTTCAGGAGGAGAATACACGCGCTTCTGATTCGTGCTCTTGTCATCGATTTCCACTCTCGCTACATCGTTATCGCCTCTAATCACTTTGTAAGGGACTTCGCCGATTTCCATTCCGACTTCGTCGAACTTGCGCCCCATGAATCTTTTTATGGAGAATACAGTGTTTGTCGGATTAGTGACAGCCTGCCTTTTAGCAGGGTCTCCGACGAGTCGCTCCCCGGTTTTGGTAAACGCGACAACCGAGGGGGTTGTCCGCATACCTTCCGAATTTGGTATAACAACAGGATCGTTACCTTCCATAACCGCAACGCACGAGTTAGTCGTACCTAAATCTATTCCAATAATTTTTCCCATTAATTTAAAAGCCTCACTTTCTTTAAACGGAACTACCCGCGTATCCGCAGGCAGTTCCGTAGTTTAGACGTCTGTTTGTGAAAGTTATTTCAATTTTATTTCTTTAACCACCGGCTTTGCTTCTTCAACTTTTGGTAAAGTGATTGTAAGCATTCCGTCTTTAAATTCCGCTTCAATTCCGTCAACCTTGATGTCTTTCGAAATGTTGAATGACCTGCAGAATTCGCCGTACACTATTTCGTTCATCACGAGGTTAGTGTCTTCAGACTTGTTCTGCGATTTCTTTTCGCCCTTGATTGAAAGCAGATTGTTTTCTACTTCAATCTTCACGTTCTCTTTCGCGATACCCGGAAGTTCAAGGTTGATATGGAAATTGTCCTTGTCCTCTGTGATTCTTGTTCTGGGCGTGTAACTTGACGCGTCGAGCACGTCGCCCCTGAAGAAGGGTGAATCGAAAATTGACCTGAAAGCATCGTTGATCAGGTCGCCGTCTTTTTTAAATTTTATTAAGTTCATATTAAATCTCCTTACTATATTTTAATTTATAATTTTTGATATTCAATGTTACGCTCTAATGTATATCAAGTCGTGTGCCAAATTTGAAAAGTGCGATTATTGTTTGTTTTTAAAGGGGGTACGTGACATATGTGTCATTATTAGGAAATATTATGCAATTCTATGACATCCATATCAATGTATTGACATATATTGCTAACCCGTATCTTGAATACGATTGTCCTCCTGATTTTGCCCTTGCCCGCTGTATCGGGTTTTCCATTTAAGCGGTTTAAGCAAATCCCGGCGTCAGATTAGAAATGCGGCTTTTGGAATTTATTAATACGAAATAAAATTATACATTATACAAGAAAGTGATAGATGAAACTTACAATCTCATTATTGTTGTTCTATTATCTCGGTTTTCACGCCGCGGGTGATATTTTTACGCTGCCTTTTTATTCAGGTGCGGGAGACAATTCCTCCGTCATACAAACCGATACGACAATCGACGTTACCTATTACAGACTTCAGTTAAAACTATCAATCAATCCCGACAATATAAAAGGAATAACAACTGTAAACGGAAAATTTCTAACGCCGGGGAATTCATTTTTTCTTAGTCTTGCTAATTCTCTGACGGTTGATTCCGTTACGGGCGCGAACGTCGGGTCGTTCACGCATTCGAGCGACGTACTTCGCGTCAACTTGAATTCGGTTTCATCGGTATTCTCTGTTAACGTTTATTACAGGGGACTGCCCCCCGCGACGGGATACGGAAGTTTTGTTTTTTCATCTCACGGCCCGGAGCCTTCGATATGGAGTCTAAGCGAGCCGTACGGTTCGTCCGACTGGTTTCCGAACAAGAACGCGCCCGCGGATAAAGCGGATTCTTCCGACGTGTGGGTAACCTGCCCGTCTTCGCTGACCGCGGTTTCGAACGGGCTTCTAAAAGAAACAATTACTAATCCCGACAACACGACTACATACAAGTGGAAGGGCTCTTATCCTATAGCGAGTTACCTCATATCAATCGCGGTTTCCAACTACGCTCTATATAAAAATTATTTCAGATATTCGGAAACAGATTCACTTACACTAACGCATTATGTGTATCCTGAATATCTCGGCAGTTTAAAGAGCAATCTTGACGAGACGCCTGAAATGATGCGCGTCTTTTCGGAAAAATATTCTCAGTATCCTTTCATAAGGGAAAAATACGGGCATGCGCAGTTCGGATGGGGAGGCGGTATGGAACACCAGACGATTTCGTCGATGGGAGCATTCACGCCGGGAGTAATCGCTCACGAATTGTCGCATCAGTGGTACGGAGACAAGGTCACTTGCAGGGATTTTCATCATATCTGGCTCAACGAAGGTTTCGCGACATATTCGGAAGCGGTTTATATAGAAGCGTCGCAGGGCAGGGAAGCGTATGATTATTTCATACTGCAGAAAATGAACAGCGCGAAAAACGCGGTCGGAACGGTTTATGTCCAGAACGCGGGTTCGATAAGCGAGATATTCAACACGAACCGTTCATACTATAAAGGCGGTGTCATACTTCACATGCTTAGAGGCGTAACGGGCGATTCTTTGTTTTATGATATAATGAAATCATACGTTAACGATACTCTTCACGCTTACGGAACGGCCGTAACGGAAGACTTCCAGAGAATCGCGGAAAGCGGATACGGGAAAAGCCTCGGTTATTTCTTTTACGAATGGATATACGGGGAAAAATATCCGAAATATAGAATCACCTGGGGCAAGTCGCAGGTGGGCGGAAACTATTACGAGGTGATTCTTCTCGTTGAACAGGCGGTGAACTCCAATCCCGTGTTCTTCACGATGCCTGTTGACGTGAAGGTTGAAACGAATTCGGGTGACACAACCGTTACCGTGTTCAACAACTCACAGACACAGACGTTTGTTTTTACTATAACGGGAGAGCCTTTGCAGCTGACGTTCGACCCGGGAAACTTCATTCTTAAGGATAAAACGGGAGACGACCCCGTCGAGCCGATAGATTTCAGGCTCGACCAGAATTATCCGAATCCGTTCAATCCCGCTACTGTGATAGCGTATCACGTGAATAAATACGACGACGTTTCGCTTACAGTTTACGATGTGCGCGGAAGGGAAATCGCAGTTCTCGTTAACGCTAAAATGAGACCCGGTAACTATCAGGTGAAATTCACACCCGTAAATCTCGCGTCGGGTATTTACTTCTGTGTCCTGAAATCCGGCAGCGACATCGATTCGAAAAAGATGATTTACATACGATAGCAATATAAATTGAAAAAGGGTTTAGTTATATTTATAAAATATATTTTTAATATTAATTCCACTAAAATGAAAAAGATCTTTACCGCGGTTCTGCTCCTTTGCGTGTTCGCTTCATCTTTGATAGCGCAGGACCAGACTCAAATGAGGGGTTCGCAGGTTTGTTCGCAGAAAAGAACAAAGATGACGCTCCCCGAAAATTTCTCAATCTATTCGCCCAACACACCGAGGCATTCGTATGATGTACTGAATTATACAATAAAGGTGGACCTCTACTCGAATTATTTTTCGCCTTATTCGAAAGCATTTAAGGCTTCTAACATAATGACATTCAAGGTCGATTCGACGCTGTCGTCAATAATGATGCACGCGAATAACACCTCGCTTGTTATTGATTCGATAAGGCTCATAGGCGGCCCCTTGCTGGCATACACGCACACGAGCAATATTCTGAATGTTACCCTAAATAGAGTTTACAACGTGAATGAAGTCGCGTCAATCAAGATATACTACAGGCATAACAATGTGACCGACGCTTCCTTCTACAACAGCGGCTCGACTGGATATATATTCACCGATGCCGAGCCTGAAGGCGCGCGCGGCTGGTTCCCTTGCTTCGACAGGCCGTTCGACAAGGCGACTTTAGATTTAACCGCCAAGGTGCCCTCGACTGTAAGGCTGGCTTCTAACGGCAGGCTCAACGACTCTCTGGTTACTGGCGATTCGATTTATTACCACTGGATAAGCAGAGACCCGCTCTCCACTTATTTAATGGTAATGACTTCAAAGGTCGGATATACGATTAACATCGTTTATTGGCATCCGCCCTCACATCCCGCTGACAGTATTCCGCTGAGGCTGTATTCGCCGACTACGGCGAACAGTTCTTCAATCGCGGCGATACTTCCGACGGCTACTACGTATTTTTCGAATGCCTTCGGAGAGATGCCTTTCGAAAAGAACGGCTTCTGCTACGTGCCTAACAGCGCTGGATTCACGTGGGGAGGAATGGAGAATCAGACTTTAACAACTATAAACTCCTGGAACGAGAACACGACTCTGCACGAGTACGCGCACCAGTGGTTTGGGGATATGATTACATGCGCGACCTGGTCGAACATCTGGCTCAACGAAGGTTTCGCCACCTGGAACGAATCTTACTGGGTCGAGAGGACAGGCGGTTACTCCGCTTACAAGACTATGATAAACAGTGACGCGAGTTCTTATATGAGTTCGAATCCCGGCTGGGCGATATCGGAACCCTCCTGGGACGTCACGACGCCGAACTCTAACACGCTCTTCAATTACGCCATAACCTATTGCAAGGCGTCCTGCGTAGTTCACCTTCTCAGGTACACGCTCGGCGATTCGCTTTTCTTCAAGGGAATTAAGGCGTATGCTACGGATACTGTAAATTTCAAATTAAAGAACGCTACGATTCCGGACTTCTTCACGAAAATGACGGCGGTGACGGGTGTAAACCTCACCTGGTTCTACAATGCCTGGCTGTACCAGCCGAATCATCCGCTGTATCAGAATCAGTATTACTTCACGAATCTCGGCGGCGGGCAGTGGAAGATAACATTCCTCGCTAAACAGACGCAGTCGGGTTTCTTCCCGATACCGATTCAGATGAAGTTCTCGTTCTCGACAGGCTCGGATACTACAGTAAGGGTTATGAACAACGTGAACAATCAGTACTTCACCTTTACGTTCAACAGGCAGCCGACCGCCGTGGTTTTTGACCCGACGAATGAAATTGTAATTAAGACTGCATCTCTTGTAATGGGCGTCGAAGAAAATATTCCCGAATTTCCCGTTGAATACAAACTTTCGCAGAATTATCCGAATCCTTTCAATCCCGTAACGAACATAGATTATGATTTGCCGAAAAATTCTCTCGTGAAGATTGCAATCTATGATATGACGGGCAGGGAAATCGCTGTTCCGGTAAATGAATTCAAGACCGCGGGCAGATATTCGGTTTCTTTCAATGCGATGAAACTCGCTTCGGGAATCTATTACTACAAGATTCAGTCGGGTGATTTCACTGCCGTGAAGAAAATGACTTTGCTGAAGTAATTATTTCATC
>DATMXZ010000034.1:0-3279 GCA_035561235.1 Ignavibacteria bacterium | reverse complement strand
CAATTAGAATTTCTTAATTCCCTTAATTTCCCGTTATTTTTCGCGTTTTCGTGCTTATACTTTTCAGATTTAATGAACACACATCCGGATACGAGAGTATCTGATTTTATGAAATTCCATTAACATATCAGAGAGTCTCCCCGATACATCGGGGGGCTATGCTACTTTCCGTTATTGAGAGTCTCTGATTTTATGAAATAAAATCAGGACTCTGCTCTCGCTCTTTCGAGAGTCCAATGATGTATCAAGGGGACTATAGATTAAGTTATGAAAAGTCCCGTCAGGGACGATAGTATCCGCGAAATAAAAAAAGAGGCGGTATAACCGCCTCTTCGTCATATTAAATATTTACCCTTGTCTTACTTCACCAGTATCATTCTCTTTATGTCGCTGAAATCGCCTGATGTCAGTTTGTAGAAGTAAACGCCGCTGGCGAATTCCGCTGCGTTGAAATCAACAGTGTAATTTCCCGCCTGCTTCACTTCGTTTACGAGAGTTCTTACTTCCCTTCCGAGAACGTCATAAATCTTCATTGTTACCAATCCCTGCTTCGGAATCGCGAAGTTTATCTTCGTCGTCGGGTTGAACGGGTTAGGATAGTTCTGGCTCAGTTCATACTTGCTCGGAATGAGCGACGAAATATTGCCTGCGCCCGTCGAGGTCAGTACGAAACATACGTTAGGCCTGTTCGACTGCACCGCGCCGCCTGTCATCGAGCATCCTGTAACATTGTCCGTGTAGTATCCCCAGGTCATTCCGGGCGCTGATGTAGCGTTAACCGGAGAATAGGAAGTGTATGCAGAGTTATCATAACAGATTTCAATAAGAAGATTGCTTGTTCCGTTATAAACGAAGAACGGTGATGCCATATCGATATACTGCCATCCCGTGCCTGCTACAGTGTAAGTACCAGTAAAACTTGTCGTCCATCCGCTCGATACAAATCCCGTAAGCGATGTTTGTGTCGTTAACTGATAACGGACGTTGAAGCCGCTCATCGCGGGTCCGCCGACCGTGATTACGTTAAAGCCGAGTTTCATTATCTGTGTTCCCGCTGTCATTCCTGACGCTGTAAGTTCAGCAGCCGTGAAGAGCATCTGTGTTCTTCCGTCCATCCAGTAAGTCGTGAACGGATAGTTCGATGATGTGGTTCCAGTTCCTACGCAAGCGTTGAACTGATTTATGATTTTGAATTTGTTAAGCGCTGATGAATCGAGATTGTGACCCGATGAATTGTCGCGCGCGAATATTCTGTAGAATATCGAATCGTTATAGTTCACGTCGGCCTGTACCGAATTGAATGCTGCCGCATAATTCGTGCCTGTTGTGAGAAGAAGTTTGAAATGCTTTATTCCCGTGCCCGTGTTATTTTTGTACCATCTTACCCAAACGGAGTCAACGCCTATGTTGTCCGTTACGCTCGCCGTTACAGTCGCCGGCCAGTTTACCTTCGGGATGTTGCCTAATGCCGTATGCGTGATGACGGGTTTTACCGTATCCGATGACGCGGTAAACGAGAAGTATGAAGAAGGCGCTCCCGCGGGCGCTGTACCGGTTCTGCTTAATGAGTCGGTAGTTGTAAGATAATAGTTATACGTGCCTGCGCCTGAAAGCGGTAAATTCGCTGTCCAGTTCATACCGCCCGAGTTTGTTAATGCTACGTTCGAGAAGGTAGTGCTGTTCTTCGCGTAATACAATCTTGTTAAACTCGGATTGAGTCCGCTTCCTGCGGGTGTTATTACGCAGTTGATAACTCTGTTTCCTGTTGTCTGCTCTGTGTTTCCAAGAGGTGTATGAGCGATTGAAGGACCGATATCGACTATCGCTGCCCAAGACTGATATCTGCCGATTCTGTTGTCGCACCAGTTCGGGATGATTCTGTTGTTACCGGAGGTAATTCCGATATAGTCACCCTGATAACCTACAGCCGTACCTGAAATAGGCGCGGGTCTGAACTTTGCATCGTTCACTTTTATTTCTGTCCAGGTCAATCCGCCGTCAACCGAACGGTTTACGTATGTATCGACCGAGTCGTTGCTGTTTGAATTACGGCAGTCGTGATATACAACGTTCACTCCGCCCATCGCGTCAACGTTAACCGCCGCGTGATACTGAAGTTTTCCGTTTGCTGCGTCCTGATTCACTCTTACAGGCGCGCTCCAGGTTGTGCCCTGGTTAGTTGATTTCCACAGGAAAACGTCTGATGCGTCACCGCCGTTAAAATTCTTTTCTGCAGCGACAACGTACAACCAGCCGTTTCTCGCGCCGCCCGAACGGTCTATGTCTAATCTCGGGAAACCGGCTACTCTGATGTTCCAGGGACCGAATTGAGATGCTCTAATTCCGTTCATATCTGCCGCGTGGTTTGTTGCTGTCCACGTCGTTCCGCCGTCTGTTGACTTCGCGAAACCAAGTGAATCTTCTGTTGAGTTCTGACCGTTTGTCGTGCAGTTTGCCCAAATGGCGTAAACATTGCCTTCGGGTCCCGCTGTAACGTCGCATCCTTGATGGTGATGTCCTGACGCGGTCGGAGGACTGATTACCTGAATGTTTGACCAGGAAACGCCACCGTTAGTTGTTTTCGTGAACACGATTCTGTTATTGTATGAACCGGCAAATTCCGTGTAAACGGTGTATGAATGACCGTAGTACGGACTTGATGCGCAATAGTTCGTTCCCGATAAGTTCTTATCGGCTGATGTAGATGCGCCCGGGAATGTGATGACGCCTGACCATGTTGAACCGTAATTGGTCGAATACGCCGCGCCCATGCTTCCAGACAATGTGATGTGAGAAATAATAAAAGTATTATTCTTATCAATCATCGGTGCGGGGTCGCCGTAGTTGCTGTTTGTTATATCCGGACCCGCGAAGTTCAAACCGCCGTTTGTCGATATGTATCCCGGCGTGCTGAACGTGCTCGAACCGTTGAAATAGTTCGCCGAAGAAAACATGAGATTCGGATTTAACAAACTCGACGTAATTGCAATCTCGCTCTGTGTTGAGGGAGACGTTGTCGGTTTAATCTGAAAATTCGGACTTACCGCCAGAACTCCCTGAGGAGTGTAGTAGTAAGTAGGGACAGTATTCGGATTCACGTAGTTATTCGTGTTCGGATAACTCGGCAAATTGTCATACTGGCCGACAGGAATCATCCTTGTCATTGCAGGATTCTGGTTCCATCTGGGACTGTCATCCTGATACTTTTGCCCGGTAAAAAGGAAAAAACCAATGGCAAATACTGAGAGAAGTAAGAGAGCTTTTTTCATTTTTGTATCT
>DATMXZ010000033.1:0-3225 GCA_035561235.1 Ignavibacteria bacterium | reverse complement strand
TTCGCACCTCTCGAGCGGAATCTACTTCTACAAGATTTCCGTGAACGGCTTCAGCGAAGTAAAGAAAATGACCTTAATCAAGTAATCTTGATTTGGATTATAAAAAAAGCCGTCTCTGAAAAGAGACGGCTTTTTTATTTTCCTACAAATATTTCCGCGTGTCACTTTTTTTCCGACAGCACAAGCATTTCAAAATCTTCCGTTGTGAGTTTATCATCGCGGCTGAACGCGCCGAGTTTTGCCCCGCATATACGCGTATTCACGAACCCGATTGACTTCATCAGCCAGAATATTTCGGACGGGACGTAATATCTTTCGTTGCTTTGAATTTCCTTTTTATTTCCTTCATCGTCCTCAAAGACCGTGATATTATGGTCTCTGAAAGTCATCAGGTCAAATGTGTTGTTGATGTAATCGGCGTTGCCTTCTTTTCTTACTTTATTGATAAAATCCTTTACGGAATTGAAAAGCGGGAAGAGTCCGTTCAACGTAGTGAAGATGAACTTCCCGTTATTCACGAGTGACCTGTACGCGCTTTGAAGAATGCTGAAATTCATTTCATCGGTTTCCATAAGCGGGAATGAGCCTTCGCAAATCATTATCGCGAGACCGAACTCTTCGTTAAATGTCAATTCGCGAGCGTCCATTTTTCTGAAGTCCGTTTTAAGATTCATCGCCGACGCCTTTCTCTCAGCCTCTTTCAACTGCGATTCCGATAGGTCGATACCTGTAACATTGTAACCTCTTTTAGTAAGTTCGATTGAATGCCTTCCCGTGCCGCATCCGATATCGAGAATACGGACGTTTTTGTCGAAGCCGATTTCCTTCTCAATGAAATCGCACTCGCCAATCGTGCCCTGCACGAAGCCCTCTTCATCGTACTTCTTCGCGTAGTTTTCAAACAATGTTTCATACCACTGATTCAATTTTTCCTCCGTTATGATTCATACTAAAATACGATTCATCGCGGGAAAAAATAAGACAATTGGGAATGGAATTAGAAAATGGGAAAACGGAAATTTTAGATTTTAAGTGGAAAGAATAATAAAATAAACGGAATCGTTGATGATTCCGGTTCTCCGTGAGGATGCACATTCAATTTTAAATCGTAAATTTTAAATTTTAAATGATGAAAACAAAAAAACCGGAATCGTTGATGATTCCGGTTCTTCGTGAGGATGGGAGGAATCGAACCTCCGACCCACTGCTTAAAAGGCAGTTGCTCTACCCCTGAGCTACATCCCCGCATAACGCTTTATTTATAAGAACAAAACTTTTATTACGCCACCCATCCCGATTAAATCGGGATTGCTCTACCCCTGAGCTACATCCCCTTTCCATATGGATTCCCACTTTCGCAGGAATGACAAACTTATTTAAGAACGCCTGCGACTTTGAGTCTTATTCTTGCTCTCTGAAGAGAGAGTTTTGCTCTTTCCCTGTCAATGTTTTTTTCGCCGGAGCCGAGTCTTTCTTCCGCTCTCTTCATCGAATTCCGCGCGCGTTCAACGTCAATATCGTCTTTCGCTTCCGCGGTATCGGCGAGTATAGTCACTTTATTTTTAAGAACTTCGGCGACTCCGCCGCGTGTTGAAAAGTTTATCTTATTTCCTTTTTCATCCTGAACCGTTAATACTCCGGCCTCGAACATCGAGACCATCGGCGCGTGCATGTTCAGCACCTGAAACAATCCGTCAACGCCGGGCACGGTTACAACCATAGCCAATCCTTTATAAACCAATTTTTCGGGACTTAGTATTTCTATGTCCAGTATCTTATCCAAGTACTAATCCTATGCTTGAAGTTTTTTGGCTTTCTCAACCGCTTCATCAATCGTGCCGACCATCATGAACGCCTGTTCGGGAAGGTCGTCGTAATCTCCGTTAAGAATCGCCTTGAATCCCTTTATCGTATCTTCGAGTTTCACATATTTTCCGGGAATGTTAGTGAACTGTTCGGCGACGCTGAAGGGCTGAGAAAGGAATCTCTGTATTTTTCTCGCGCGCGCCACGATTAACTTATCGTCGTCGGATAGTTCGTCAATTCCGAGAATATTAATAATGTCCTGAAGGTCTTCGTAATTCTGAAGAATTTTCTTCACGCCCTGCGCGACGTTATAATGCTCATCACCCACGATAAGCGGGTCAAGAATCCTTGACGTCGAAGTAAGCGGGTCGACCGCGGGATAAATTCCAAGCGATGAAATTTTCCTTGAGAGTTCCGTTGTCGCGTCAAGGTGAGCAAACGTGGTCGCCGGCGCCGGGTCCGTGTAGTCGTCGGCGGGAACGTAAACCGCCTGAATCGAAGTAATCGAGCCTTTCGAAGTAGAAGTAATTCTTTCCTGAAGGGCGCCCATTTCCGTAGCGAGTGTCGGCTGATAACCTACCGCCGAGGGCATTCTTCCGAGAAGAGCCGATACTTCGGAGCCCGCCTGCGTGAACCTGAAAATGTTGTCAATGAACAGTAGTATGTCCTTGCCGAGTTCATCCCGGAAATATTCGGCGATTGTAAGTGCCGTAAGACCTACTCTTTGTCTTGCACCCGGAGGTTCGTTCATCTGACCGAAGACGAGAGCGGTATTTTTAATAACGCCCGATTCGGTCATTTCAACGTAAAGATCATTACCCTCTCTTGTTCTTTCACCAACCCCGGCAAACACGGAATAGCCTCCGTGCTGTTTTGCGATATTATGGATTAATTCCTGAATGATGACCGTCTTTCCGACACCTGCGCCGCCGAACAGGCCTGTCTTGCCGCCTTTCGTGTAAGGCTCGATGAGGTCAATAACCTTTATACCCGTTTCAAACATTTCCCTCTTAGTAGTAAGGTCGGTAAGTTTTGGCGGGTCGCGGTGTATGGGATACTTCATATTGGTTACGATAGGTCCCTTGCCGTCTATAGGTTCTCCGATAACGTTAATAAGCCTTCCGAGAACTTCCTGGCCAACGGGAATCATAATCGGCTCCATCGTATCGACGACTTCCATACCTCTTACGAGACCGTCAGTCGAATCCATCGCGACTGTTCTTACCCTGTTCTCGCCGAGGTGCTGCTGAACTTCGGTAACGAGCATTTCCTCGACACCTTCAAGGTTCTTCCTCTTAATCAGCAGAGAACTGTTGATTTCAGGAAGATGACCTTCGCTGAAGTCAACGTCAATAACGGGTCCGATAACCTGAACAATCTTTCCAATATTTTCGCCTTTACCGGGCATATCCAAGAATT
>DATMXZ010000032.1:0-3065 GCA_035561235.1 Ignavibacteria bacterium | reverse complement strand
GAAATCGCCTGATGTCAGTTTGTAGAAGTAAACGCCGCTGGCGAATTCCGTAGCGTTGAAATCGACGGTGTAATTTCCAGCCTGTTTCACTTCGTTTACGAGAGTCCTTACTTCCCTTCCGAGTACGTCGTAAATCTTCATCGTTACCAATCCCTGTTTCGGAATCGCGAAGTTTATCTTCGTCGTCGGGTTGAACGGATTCGGATAGTTCTGGCTTAGTTCATATTTGCTCGGAATGAGCGACGAAATATTACCCGCGCCCGTTGCCGTTAATACGAAGCAAACATTTGGTCTGTTCGTCTGTGCAGAGCCGCTCGTCATAGTACACCCGCTTACGTTATCGGTATAGTAGCCCCAGGTTTTTCCTGATGCCGAAGTAGCATTAACCGGAGAATAGGAGGTGTATGCCGAGTTGTCGTAGCACACTTCAATAAGAAGATTGCTCGTTCCGTTATAAACAAAATACGGAGATGCCATATCGATGTACTGCCAACCCGTGCCGGCTACCGTGTAAGTGCCTGTATAACCTGTCGTCCAGCCTGATGTAACCCATCCCGTAAGAGACGTTTGCGTCGTTAACTGATAGCGGACGTTGAAGCCACTCATTGCGGGTCCGCCGACAGAAATGACGTTGAAGCCTAACTTCATAATGGACGTCCCGGCTGTCATTCCGACCGCGTTTAATTCTGTTGACGTAAACAACATCTGAGTTCTTCCGTCCATCCAGTAGGTAGTGAATGGGTAATTCGATGATGTCGTTCCCGTGCCGACGCACGCGTTGAATTGATTTATTATCTTGAATTTATTCAATGGTGTGGAATCCATGTTGTGTCCCGAAGACAGGTCACGTGCGAATACCCTGTAGAATATGGAATCGTTGAAATTCACATCAGCCTGTACGGAATTGAACGCTGCCGAATAATTTGTTCCGGTCGATAAATTCAGTCTGAACTGTTTCCATCCGGTTGATGTGTTATTCTTGTACCATTTAACCCAAACCGAGTCTATTCCTATGTTGTCCGTTACGCTTGCCGTTACTGTCGCGGGCCAGTTTACTTTTGGAACGTTACTTAAAGCCGTGTGCGTGATAACAGGTTTCACCGTATCGGAAGATGAAATGAAAGAATAATAAGAAGAAGGAGCGCCCATTGGAGCGTATGATATCTTACCCGCGTTATCCGCTGTTCTCAAATAATACCTGTACGTTCCCGCTCCGCTGAGAGTGATGTTTGCCGACCAGTTCGTCCCGCCCGTGTTTGTCATCTGAACACTGTCATAAACACTCGCAGGAAGTTTCAATACAAATACTTTTGTCCACGAAGTAACTATGGGCGCCGTAGCGGGAGTGATAACTGCGTTTACCTGCCTCGTTCCTGTTGTCTGTTCCGTGTTCGAAAGAGGTGTGTGAGTTATCACCGGTCCCTGCAACTGTTGAATCGACAGCAGAAGCCTGAAGGCATTCACTTTCCCGTAGCCCATCTCATTGTTCCAGGTGTTGCCTAATACCGATATCGGTCCCGCGCTCGTGTAAGAATACGTTCCCACTTTATCGGCGGTTCTGTTCAGCCTTACTCTCAAAGTATCCCACCTCAAAGTGGAATCCAGCGAAAGAGCAAGCGCGCAGACGCCCGCTGCATTAGGAGTCGCGCTTGATGTTCCGTTAAAAGTACTGTCATAATTTGTCGATGAGTATCCCACTGAGCCCATTCTGTCAGGCGCGAAAACTTTTACGCACGGTGCGACTATGTCAATGCCTGTTCCGTAATTTGAACCCCACCACGATTCGCCGTCGCAACTTGACGTCGATTTTCTTGTATTACAGGGGCTGACTCCGCCTACAGATATTACGTTAGCGTTCGTTGAAGGCCACTGAAGCGCCGTATTGCCGTTGCCCGTAGCAACCAAAAAGACAGTCCCCTTTCCGTTTCTCCCGTTCGTCACACCGTCAAGAATAGCCTGGTCCGCCGCGGATACTGGAGAACCGCCTCCCCAGGAATTGCTCGAAATCCATTCTCCCTGCTGCCAGGAATATATCAGACCGTTTGTCAGAGCGGTTGTAGTCGTGCTTCCTCCCGCGTTGAATATTTTTATTCCGATTAATTTAACGTTCGGAGCGATGCCCGAGACACCGAGAGCGTTGTTACCGACCGCTCCCACTATGCCGCCCGTGCAGGTGCCGTGATTCATGTCGTCCGTCTGCAAGGGATGGCCGTTGATGAAATCATAACCTTTTGAATTAATTAAATTGGCTTTAATGTCTTCGTGTGTCGTATCGATACCCGAATCCACCATTCCGACTATGCACTGCGGAATTCCGAGCGTTAGGTTCCAGGCGCTGTCAACTCTCATATCGCAGCCCGCTACTCCCGTGATTCCGTCGGGAATATTATTGCCCGTGTTTCTTACTGACCACTGCCTCGGATAGAAAGGATCGTTCGGCGCATATGTGAGAAGACCGGAATAATAGAAATTCGGCTCGGACCAGTTTACAAGACCGCTGCCGTAAACCAGGTTCGCCGCGTCCAGCGTCGACATTCCGGAACTTTCAGGAACGTTAAGCACGTAAGACGTACCGCCGCTCAGGTCAAGCGTCTGCACGATTCCGAAACTGTTTTTTATAAGATACTCCCTGACTCTTTCGGAGGAAACATCATTCTTGAATTGAACTAAAATTTCATCCGTCACGCCCTGAAGAACCTTAGTATTCCCTTCGCCTTCCCTCGGCGAAAATACCGGAGAGGAATACTCTATGTCGGAATTGCTTTTTAACTGATTCATTAATCCGTCCAATTCTGACGGATTTAACGGTTTAGTCAAATCTACAAACTGCATCAATTCACTGCCTGAAAATACCGACATCGGCGATACCTGACTGTGTTTGCTAAGACTTGATTTTACTTCCGATACCGTGAGTTGTTTTTTCAGTTTTATGAAGACCTTATCCGCTCTTAAGTCAACGTAATACGGTTTGTTCTTATAGTAATAGAAATTTGTTATCGAGGAATTCTGTGTCCCGAATCCCTGAAAAATTATTGGGAATAATATTGCAAGGGACACGATTATTG
>DATMXZ010000031.1:0-3884 GCA_035561235.1 Ignavibacteria bacterium | reverse complement strand
ATCATAAAACATATAGATAAGAAAATCAGAAAACAGTCTGCGGAAAGATGCAGGGAAAGAGGAATAACAATACCCACGTTCAGGCAACTTCGAAATCCCGGATTAATCGGCGAAAACGTTAGGAAAAAACTCCCGGGTATCGGGCTGTGGGACGTCAATCCGCTAAACCTGTACAGGATAACCTGGAAGAACGACATCAGTACGGGACTTTTCGGGAATGTGAATTATTTCGAAGTGCCGCGGGAGATTACGGGAGTCAAAGCGAGAATAATCGGTTTGATGGGAAAATACTTTCCTACAGGCGCGCATAAAGTCGGCGCGGCTTTCGGATGCCTCGTGCCGAGACTCGTAAGCGGCGAGTTTAATCCGCTTCGGCACAAAGCGGTATGGCCTTCGACGGGAAATTACTGCCGCGGAGGCGCGTTCGACTGCGCTCTCCTCGGATGCACCGCGATTGCGATTCTGCCCGAAGAAATGTCGAAGGAAAGATTTGACTGGCTGCGTGAAATCGGCGCGGAGGTTATCGCTACTCCCGGATGCGAATCGAACGTAAAAGAAATTTACGACAAGTGCTGGGAACTGAAAAACGATACGGACAATATTATCTTTAACCAGTTCGAGGAATTCGGCAATCCGATTTTTCATTATAACGTGACGGGTCCCGCTGTCGAAGAGGTTTTTTCATATCTCAAGAATGATAAATCAAGAATGTCCGCTTTTATTTCCGCGACAGGTTCCGCCGGCACGATTGCCGCGGGAGATTATCTCAAAAAACTCAATCCGCATCTGAAGATTACCGCGTCCGAAGCCCTTCAGTGTCCGACACTCCTGATGAACGGATTCGGAGGTCACAGGATTGAAGGCATCGGAGATAAGCACGTCCCGTGGGTGCACAACGTCCGGAATACAGATATGGTGAGCGCTATCGACGATGAGGATTGCATCAGAATTATGCGGCTCTTCAACGAGAACAAAGGAAAAGAATACCTCACTGAACTCGGAATTGAAGAAAAAACTGTCGAAGCGCTTGTCGATATCGGCATTTCGGGAATATCGAATCTTTTATCCGCGATTAAAACGGCAAAGTATTTCGAAATGGATGAGAATGATTTCATTTTTACGATTTTCACCGACTCAATGTCGATGTATAATTCAAGAATCGAAGAAGCGAGAGCAGGGAAAGGCGAATATACAGAAATTGACGCCGCGCGCGACCACGCGTCCTGCCTGCAGAAGCAGACAATTGATTACCTGAAGGAACTTTCGTATTACGACAGAAAAGCGATACACAACCTGAAATATTACACCTGGATAGAGCAGCAGGGACGCGCCGTCGAAGAGTTGAACAGACAGTGGAGTCCTGATTACTGGACTGATTTGTTTGAGAACGAAGTACACGAGTTCGATAAACTGATTGAGGAATTTAATAAACTCTGATGCCGGATGTCGCCGCGATATTACTCGCCGCGGGTCGCGGCACGAGAATCGGAACGCCGAAATTGAAACTGGTTTCGGAAGGCGAGTATTTCGTAAACATAATCGTAAAGAAACTGAAATCATCGGGTGTTGACCGCGTTTTCTGCGTGATACATCCTGACGATTACGACTGGTCTCTGGAACACATACCGGGCGTTTCGCTCGTTTTGAACGGGGAAACCGACAAAGGAATGTTGTTTTCCGCCGTGCAGGGATTTAAAAAACTGACGGACGAAAAAGGCGTTTTGCTATTTCCGGTTGACCATCCGTTCGTTGAGGTATCGACTTTGAATCTGATTCTTGATATATTCTATAAGTGCCCGGATAAACTAATAAAACCGGAATTCGAAGGTAAATCCGGACACCCGGTTATCATACCGCGTTTCGCGTCTGACAGGATGATTTTCACGACGCAGGATAAAGGTTTAAGCGAAACGCTCCGCGATGTTTGCGGTGAAACAGAAATTGTAAGGGTAAGCGACAGGGGGATTTTAAAAAATATTAACTCGGCGGAAGATTTGAAATAGTTCTGCCGGAAATTTAAAGTTAATTTGTTATGAAAAAAAGCATCCCCTTTTTTTTATTCGCTGCGGTAATACTTTTAAGCATTACCGCGTCAACAGGAATAACGTTCTCTCAGGATATCCCTATCACGATACTCCATTTCAGCGATTCACATTCGAACCTTATAGGCTCGGGACCTAAAAACATTGCAGGTGAATATACCAAAGGCGGTTTCGACAGGGCCGCGACTGTAATCAGGAATTCACGGAGCACGGATCCGAATGTAATGGTTTTTCACGTCGGCGATTTCTCGACCGGAAGTTTTTACTTCAACAGATATTTCAGCGTTCCCGAACTGACGATGTTCAAAAGATTTAATTTCGATGCCGTCGCTGTCGGAAATCACGAATTTGACCTCGGTCCCGCTGTGCTCTTGAACTCTCTTAATCAGTCTTTTCCTCCGGGCGCGGTTCCTTTCCTTTCCGCGAATCTCGACTTGAGCGGTTTTCCCGCTCTCGGCGCGTACATTTCGCCGCATAGTTCGAAAATAATCAACGGCGTTAAGGTAGGTTTTTTCGGACTAACAATAAATGATCCGTCCAGCAATCCGTCCCCTGTTGTCATCAGCGACAACTACCTGCAGATTGCATTTAATACTGTAACCGCGCTTCAGGCGGAAGGATGCAGTCTTATTATTTGCCTCTCGCATCTCGGTTATATGTTCGACAATCAACTCGCGCTTATCGTTCCCGGCATTCATATAATCCTCGGCGGACACGACCACGCTTATTTTCCGCAGCCGGTGCCTGTGCCGAATCCCGCGGGCTTTAACACTCTTGTCTGCCACGCGGGCGCTCATTATGAATACGCGGGAAAACTGAGAATTACGTACAACAACGGAAACGTTAACATGACGGATTATCAATTGATAAGCCTCGACTCGAATATAGCGCGGGACGATTCAGTGAAGGCATATCTTGATTCGCTGAAACCGGGTATAATCGCGAGATACGGGAATGTCTTTTCCGAAACCGTAGGTTATGCCTTGAACGATATATCCCCTTCCTTTAATGAGTTAAAACCTGAGAGGGACACGCCTCTCGGAAATCTTGTGACCGACGCCCATAGGTGGAGAACGGGAACTCAAATATCTCTTACAGCCGTCGGGCTAATGTCAGAGAGTATTTACAGAGGCCCGCTCAGCGGAGAAGATATTTTAAGAGTAACGCCTTACGGCTACGACACGGCAACGGGGCTTAATATGCGCCTCGTTAAGTTTTCCATAACGGGGAGCGAACTTAAAAGAGGACTTGAACTCGTTCTCTTCGCTTCGATGGCGGACAATGCTTACCACCCGCAATCGTCCGGATTGACTTTCGATTACAATTCCGCGCAGCCCGTAGGATTCAAAATTCTTCTTCCGACAATGAAAGTCAACGATACACTTTTAAATCTGATGAGCAGTTATACGGTTACCGCGAATGAAGGACTGTTCAGGGCTCTCAGCCTTCTCGGCATATCCGTTTCTAACGTGGAAGTGACGAACATTAACGAGTACACTTCCTTATCGAAATATGCGAGAGAAAACCGCAGAATCACATATAAGAGCGAAGGAAGAATAAGGGACGTGAACGTAACTAATCTGAGCAATCCCGTTTCTTCAGTAAATGATTTTGAATTATTCCAGAATTATCCGAATCCGTTCAATTCGAAATCCGTCATTAAATACAGAATATCGAAGAGTTCGTTTGTCTCTATAAAAATTTTCGACGTCACAGGAAGACAGATAGCGGATTTGGTGAATGAAATGAAACAGCCGGGAACTTACAGCGTTCATTTTAATGCCGACAAGTTCTCAAGTGGTATATATTTCTATCGGTTATCCGTCAATAGCGCATATGGAA
>DATMXZ010000030.1:0-5475 GCA_035561235.1 Ignavibacteria bacterium | reverse complement strand
TAATATAAGTCAATTTTAAAGGAATTTATGCAGGAAGTTCTCAACCAACTGAAAGAATTATCAAACAATCTGTACTGGACGTGGAACAACGATTTCATAGCGATTATGGAAGAAATAAACAGGGATTTCTGGAAATGGTCGTCAAAAAATCCGGTGAAATTTTTCGAAGCGATAGACAGGCAATACCTTTTCGATACAATCGAGAAAAGAAATTTACGCTACAGGATACACAATCTTTACAGAGACTACAGAAAGTATCTCACATCGAAGGAAACATATTTCGAAAAGAAATTTTATAAAACCGACAAACCGGAAATTTGCTATCTTTCCGCAGAATACGGTCTCGCAAAAAGTCTGAAATTTTATTCCGGCGGTCTCGGCACTTTGTCGGGCGACCATCTTAAGTCCGCATCAGACCTCGGAATTCCGCTTGTTGCCGTCGGGCTTGCGTATTCGCACGGTTATTTCAGACAGATTATAGGAGACGACAACAGGCAGTCGGAACTTTTCGAGCAGAGCGATTTCAATTCGATGCCGATGCGGTTGGTGCTTGACGAAGAGTACAGACCCGTTAAAATTACGATTGACCTGCCCGGAAGGAAACTTCATGCGCAGATATGGCAGTTGAACGTAGGACGCGTAAAACTTTTCCTGCTCGACACTTTCGTTGACGAGAACACGGTTGACGACAAACGCATAACGGATATTCTTTACGGCGGCGACGTCGAGAAAAGGATTTTGCAGGAGATACTTCTCGGCATAGGCGGAATGAGGGTTCTGGACGCGCTGGGATTAGAGCCGAAGGCATTTCACATAAACGAAGGTCATTCGGCGTTCCTTGTATTCGAGAGAATCAAGAACAAGATGAACAGGGAAAAACTGAAGTATAAAGAGGCGAGGGAACTCTGCTATTACTCAAACATATTCACGACTCACACTCCCGTTCCCGCGGGAATAGACATTTTCCCGAGGTGGATGGCGGAAAAATATTTCGGTGAATACGCCGTTGAGGAACTCGGAATTGATTTCAACACGCTTTTCCGCGAGGGAAGCAATTTGTACGGGCAGTCGGCGGGCGATAATTTCAACATGGCTTATCTCGCGATTAACAACTCGCATTTCGTAAACGGCGTAAGCAAACTGCACGGAGAGATTTCAAGAAAAATGTGGAAACTTCCCGAGACGCGCTCACAGATAGATTCGGTCACGAACGGAGTGCACACGAAGACGTATCTTTCGTGGGTTTCGGAAAAAATCTATTCGAAGAATTTCGGAAAGGACTGGATTGAAGTCGAGAACATCTGGCAGAAAATTTCCGAACTTCCCGACGAGGAATTATGGACTCTGAGAAATCAGAACAGGAAAAAACTCGTCGAGTTTGTGCGCGAAAGGATTATCGACAAGGAAATTCTCCTGCACGAGAACGACAACAAAGTCGCGGAAGCGAAGAAACTTCTCGACGAAAACGCGCTGACTATAGGATTCGCGAGGAGATTCGCGACTTACAAGAGAGGCACCCTGATTCTCAGCGACATAGAGAGGCTTCAGAGAATTCTCGAAGACAGCGGCAGGAAAGTTCAGTTGATTTTTTCTGGCAAGGCGCATCCGAAGGACGAAGGCGGCAAGAGTTACATTTCGGAGATACTAAAGTTCGCGAGGACAAACGGTTTCAAGAAGAACATAGTGTTTCTCGACAATTACGATATGGAAGTCGCGAAGCGGCTCGTGAGCGGCTGCGACGTGTGGCTCAACAATCCGCGCAGACCCCTTGAAGCGTCGGGTACGAGCGGGATGAAGACCATAGCGAACGGCGGACTGAATTTTTCGATTCTTGACGGATGGTGGGTCGAGGGTTACGCGGAAGATACGGGATGGAAGATACATAGTCTGGAAAACGAGGAGGGTTATTCGGACGGACAGGTGAACGAATTCGAGAGCAAATCGCTTTACGATGTGCTCGAGAAGGAAATCATTCCGATGTTCTACGAAAGAAACGAAGCGGGAATTCCCGTCAACTGGATTAAGAAGATAAGGGGGTCGATATCGAAACTCGCTCCTGTATTCAACACGGGCAGAATGGTAAAGGAATATCACGAAAAATTTTATTCAAAGGTAAAATAAAAATGAAAAAACACATCAGGATTGCTTCAGGGCAGGGCTTTTGGGGGGATTTAATAACCGCTCCGCTCGACCAGGCATCGGCAGGACCGATAGATTATCTCGTTATGGATTACCTCGCCGAGGTTACAATGTCGATACTTCAGAAACAGAAAATGAAAAATCCCGCGCTCGGTTACGCGAGGGACATTCCCGTCCTGATGGAGAAACTTCTGCCTTTGATGAAAGAGAAAGGTTTTAAGGTGATAACGAACGGCGGAGGTGTGAATCCTTCGGCGTGCAAGGACGCGATTTTCGAAACGGCGAAGAAACTCGGAATAAAAAATCTGAAGATTGGAATCGTAACGGGAGACAACATACTCGACGACGTCGGAAGTTTTTTAGAGAAGGGCATAGAACTCAAGAATATGGAAACGGGCGAGAGCGCGGTGGGTATAAAGGATAATCTTCTTAGCGCGAACGTATATTTCGGAGCGGAACCCGTAGTTGAATGTTTAAGGCAGGGCGCCGACATAGTAATAACGGGAAGAGTAACCGATACGGGTCTGACGCTGGCTCCGATGATTTACGAGTTCGGATGGGATTTTAAGAATTATGACTTGATGTCGGCGGGAACAATCGCCGGACACATACTCGAATGCGGCGCGCAGGCGAGCGGCGGGAATTTTCTCGGCGACTGGAGAAGCGTGCCCGACATGGCGAACATCGGCTTCCCCATAGCCGAAGCGTATCCCGACGGAACATATTACATAACGAAACACGAAAAACTCGGCGGACTCGTTAGCGTTGATACGGTTTCTGAGCAACTTGTTTACGAAATCGGAAATCCAAAGGAATACATAACTCCCGACTGCGTCGCCGATTTCACTTCGATACATCTGGAAGGCGCCGGAAAAGACAGGGTAAAGGTTTACGGAATAAAAGGAAGCGAGGCAACGCCTTTTTACAAGGTGTCAATGTCTTACTCTGACGGATATTCGGCATTCGGAAGTCTGACATATTCCTGGCCCGACGCGCTTGAGAAAGCGAAGTACGCGGACAAAATATTAAGACAGCGTCTCGAAAAACTCGGGTTGAAGTTCGACGAAATAAGGACGGAGTTTCAGGGATACAACGCCTGTCACGGCGGTATCGCCGAGAAATACGAGCCGAACGAAGTCGTTATGAGAATAGGCGTACGTTCAAAGGACAGGCATTCCGTCGAGAGATTCGGAATGGAGATAGCGCCGCTGATACTGACCGGTCCCCCGGGAGTAACGGGTTTCGCGGGCGGAAGACCGAAGCCGTCCGACGTGGTGGCGTTCTGGCCCGCTTTAATACCCAAGACGGCAGTAACACCAAAAGTTTTGATAGAAGAACTCTGATACAATCAGGGCATTATAAAAATATAATTTAACTCATTTATATGGATAAGATACTCGTAATCGGATGCGCCGGTCAAATCGGCTCCGAGTTAACATTAGCATTAAGAAAAATTTACGGCGGTGAAAATGTTTTCGCCACCGATATAAAACAGGCTCCGAAGGACGTGGTTGAGAGCGGACCTTTTCAGACACTCGACGTGATGGACGCAAAGAATCTGGCTCACTTTGTAATAAGAAACAAAATCACACAGGTATATCACCTCGCCGCGGTGCTTTCGGGCAACGCGGAAAAACTTCCTTTGCAGGCGTGGGAGATAAACATGCACAGTCTCCTGAACGTGCTTGAACTCGGCAAGGAAAACGGCATTAGAAAAATATTCTGGCCTTCGTCGATAGCCGTGTTCGGACCGACGACGCCGAGGGTGAACACGCCGCAGTTAACGGTGATGGAACCGACGACAGTTTACGGCATTTCGAAACTCGCGGGCGAGAGATGGTGCGAATACTATTTCAGGAAATACGGTCTTGACGTCAGAAGCATAAGATACCCCGGGCTTATAAGTTACAAGACTGAAGCGGGAGGCGGAACGACGGATTACGCGGTCGAAATTTTCTACGAAGCGGTAAAGAACAGGAGTTACGAATGCTTCCTCAAGGATGATGCGAGGCTCCCGATGATGTTCATGCCCGACGCTATAGACTCGACGATTAAACTGATGGAAGCGGACGCCGCGAACATAAACATACGTTCGAGTTACAATCTCGGCGGAATTGATTTCGACCCGAAAGAAATAGCGGCGGAAGTGAAGAAACACATTCCCGATTTCAAGATTACTTATAATCCCGACTTCAGGCAGAAGATCGCCGAATCCTGGCCGGCAAGCATTGACGATTCGGTCGCAAGAAAAGACTGGGGATGCAGATATGAATACGACCTGCCGAAGATGACGGAAGTTATGCTGAGGGAGATTGGGAAGAAACTGGGAAAGTAAATTCGAGAAGTTAGAAGTTAGAAGTTAGTAGTTATCCCGACAAGTCGGGACGCCCCGAGTAACTCGGGGTAGACGCCGAACGCGGAAGTTAGAAGAAGAGCAAAGAGAACCCCGCTATAAAAAAGCGGGGTTAAACTTTAATATAGAATTGGATATAGTTTCGAAAATACCGCATCACAGAAAGGGATTGTTCTTAATCTCGCTGACCGCGTTCCTGTGGAGCACGAGCGGGTTGTTCATAAAGATACTCACAGTAAACGCGTTCGTCATTTCATTTTACCGTTCGCTGATTGCCGCGCTGATACTTCTCGTCATAACATACGCGAAGGACAGAAGAATTAAATTTGAATTCGACGCGCTGACAATACTCGCATCAGTGTTCTATTCGGGAATACTTATTTTTTTCGTGCTGGCGAACAAGATGACAACTTCCGCGAACGCGATTTTTCTGCAGTTCACGGCGCCGATATATTTACTGTTTCTCGAGCCGCTTTTTCTAAAGATAAAATTCAGACCGCGTGATTTAATCACAATAATAATATGCATAGCGGGGATGGCTTTGTTCTTTTCCGAAAAACTTGAAGCGGGCGGAATTTACGGCAACATCATAGCGGTTACCGCAGGAATATGTTTCGCGCTGTTTTCACTGTTCGTGAAATGGAAAAGGAATCTCGGGAGCGATAACACAATCATTAGCGTTATATTCGGAAATTTTCTGGTGGCAATAATAAGCCTGCCAATTGTATATTCCGAACTCGCGATTACAACCTCTCAGTTCTTAATATTATTATATATGGGAATCGTACAGATAGGAATTAGTTATTTCATATTCAATATCGGCATAAAATACGTTTCCGCGACTGAATCGATGATAATCGGGATGCTTGAGGCTGTATTCAATCCTATATGGGTATTTCTTGGAGTAGGCGAAGTGCCTTCGGTACCGGCAATCGCGGGCGGTGTAATAATTTTTTCGGCGATATTATTACATAATCTATACC
>DATMXZ010000029.1:0-5804 GCA_035561235.1 Ignavibacteria bacterium | reverse complement strand
GAGACAGATTATATGCCGGTCGGATATTCCGTCCGTTCACGCTCTCAACCATAAATTTTCCCTCGCAGTTAAGGAAAAATAATGCGCTTATACACTTATATGCCGATTTTTAAGACGCTGTCTATCTTGCCTTTCTGTTCTTTCAGGTAATTTAATCTCTGTAATATACTGTTTTTATCGGAATCTAATGAAGATACCCTGTCAGGAAGCACGATTATTGTCGGCAATATCATAGCATTCCCCGCATCGTCTCTTATCTCGGTCTTCCCCTTCTTATAGCCGGTTATCTCCGCGTCTTCTCCCGGCTCGTATATCAGCCCGTCCGATTTAACCGCATAAAGTTTTTTATCCGAAAGCGACTTTATAACGTAACCCGACTCCGTCTTCTTCACAACCCTGCCTTCTATTATTATGATATCACCGGTTCCTAGCCCAGGTTCGATTTTTTTCAGTTCATCAATTTTTTCGATTATCTCCTTTTCAATATCCCTCACCTTTGCGGTAAAACTAATTTTTTTATTGAGAAGATTCTTTACGTCAATGAGTTGCTGCCGCTGGCGTTCAAGTTCCGTGTTCCTGAAATTTTCAATCAGCGCAAGATTTTTTTCCACCTGCGCCCTTGCCTCTGAAAATCTCTTCTGACCGTCAAGTTTCGCCGCTTCTTTTTTTATCTGCTGGAATTCGCTGCTCGCTGTTGAATATATCAGCCTGTACAGATCGCTGTATGTCTTGGGATTGTCCTTAGTATTTATTTTTTCAAGATATTCGAGCGACACTCTCCAGTCGTCGGCGTAAATCTGCTTTATCAGGTTTTCGGACAGGGAGGATATTTTTTCATTTGCTCTGTCCCTGAATTTGCTGTCGGGATATTTCATATTGAATTTCTCGTACCTGCCAATCTGTGTTTCAATATCCCTCAGGTTCTTCGTATCATCTTCACGTTCAATTTCCGCGAACTCAAAATCCTCACGCAGATAAATATTCCTGTAGGCGATGAAAGCCGCTGAAATCACTATCAGAATCGCGATTGAAACGTACAATGCGTTTATTATTTTTCTCTTTCGCGCCATCGCGGGAAGAAGTTCTCCGATATACTTTATCCGCGTTGTTATGAACTCGCTTTCCTCCTCGTCGCAGTATTTCAGGTAATCCCTGTAAAACAACGCGGACGCCTTGTATTCTTTCTTTCTGAATGAATCATCGGCGCTTTCATAAATTTTCATCTTGATGTTAATCAGAGCCGTCGCCCTGTTGTAAAGCGCCTTCGCTTCGGTGTTGTCCTTGTCCGCGCTGAGTATGCGCACGCATTCGTTGATAGCCTCGCTGTATTTTTTCAGGTTCATCAGATATTCAACGTGAACGAGCAGTTCCCTCACGGGTATCGCGGGCGAGAAAAGAGGATTTAAAAGTATGTTTTTCTGCGAGCAACTTATTACTGCGCATCCGTGATTCCTGCGCCAGCAGTATTCGTGATAAGGCGTTCCGCAGGCGGGACAGAAAAACAAATCCTCCGGCGCGGTTATGCTGCCGAGACAGTGCTGGCATACGGATTCTTCCGTCTTGTTTTTTTCTTCAGCGGATTGCATGCCGTGTAATCAGATGTTTTGAATGAATAAAAATTCGAATGCCTTGTAGAATAAAAATACTCCCAGACCGATTAGTATAACGCCGACAACCTTGTTTATCATCCCGAGAGCCGCGGGACTTACCCTGTGAGAATTCATCGATATTAACTTTACAAGAGTGTAGAACCAGAGAGTCGTGCCCGTGAATACCCCAATCGAATACATTAATCCCGTTATGAACCTTGAATCGATTATACCGTAACTCTTCATGTAACTCGTCATCGCGAACCAGGACGCGGGTATCGTTACGGAAGATACGCATAAAAAAGCTCCCCTTATGAATCCGCCGAAACATCCGTTCTCTTCCTTCTGAAGCAGGTCAGTACGAATAATCTTTGAAATCTCCTGACTCGTATGGTCAAGTTTGTTTTCGACTTCTCCGAGTTTTTCCTCTATTCGTTCTTCCGATACCTCGTTCCTTCCGTTGTTGAGCACCTTCGTCTTCATTATTTTCAATCCTGACAGAATCACAATGAAACAACCGATAAAAGTTATCAGCGCCTTGAAGAGTTTTTCGTTCTCGGAAAAGAAAACATCCACTGATTCGGGTATGAATCCTTTAATCAGAGCAAGTCCGCCATAAGATATTATGATGTATATCATATCCATGAAACCTGCCCCTGCACCTATTGCAACGCCGTACCTTATTTCATTCTTGAATCCCTGCGACATAACAAGAATGTTTGTAGGTCCGATTGGCGGCATGGAGAGCAGATATCCGGTTAATACCCCTACGACTAATCCGATTATCAAATAGTAATGTTAATTTTATGCAAGTTATGAAATTGTCATTTCATTTTCAATCAATTTCACTTATGCATAAATCAAATGCCGCTGTACTTATATTTGCTTACACTCTATTTTATCAGAATCATACGCTTGCCGGTTATGAAATTCCCCGACTCAAGCCTGTAGAAGTATGTTCCGCTGGATAATCCCGACCCGTCGAACGTAACAGTGTATGAACCCGCGTCTCTGATGTCGTTAACCGGCCTCGCAACTTCTCTGCCGAGAACATCGAACACGATAAGTTTTGTTAGACTCTTTTCCGCAATGTCATACCTAATTATCGTGTTAGGATTGAATGGATTCGGATAATTCTGATGCAGAGCGAACTTAACTGGTACTTCCGTACCCGAAATGCCAACCGCGGTGAATGTGTATTCGAATACTCCCCTGCCCGCGACTACGCTCGCAGAGGCGCCTCCCGCGAATAAGGTTAGATTACCTGTTGTCCTGAACGCGAGCGCTCTTATCGGATAGTTGCTCAGCAGCACTCCGCCACTGAAATCAGCCCAGGTAGTGCCGCCGTTACTTGAACGCCATACGCTCATCGAACCCGTACCCGCGGACTGGTCTATGCCGACGTATAACTCGTTCGGATTCAGAGGATTTATTACCGCCGACCTCGGCAGGGTTCCTGTAGTATTAGGTATTCCCCACTTCTTGCTCCATTGCTGACCGCCGTTAGTCGTGAGATAAATTCCTCCTGTCGTATCGTTCACGAACAAAACCGCGAGAACCCTTGCGGTGTCCGTAGGACTGATGCTCATTGCTCTGACAGGATTCCCTGTTGTTGTTCCCGTTGGAAGACCCGTAGTGATTGCGGTCCAGTTCGAGCCGCCGTCATTCGACCTGTATATCTTTGACGGACCCGTGCTACCGGGCATCACGAGAGATGAACCCGCGTAAACGACATTCGGGTTTTTCGGATTTATGGCAAGCGATAATATCTGCCTGTTATCGACTCCCGTGCTGGAAGGAATCCAGTTAATCCCTCCGTTCGTGCTTTTCCATATCCCCACAGCGGATGCCGCTACGGCATTGAAAACTCCGCATAAAACAATATCGGGGTTCGTCGGATGTACCACGATCGCCTGAACCCCTTTCGTGTCGTATATATCGCCCGACACGAGAGACCAGTTCGCGCCTGCGTCTGTCGATTTGTAAACCCCGCTCACTGTCCATCCGCCGAGCGAATCCGTTCCCGCATAAATTATGCTCGGATTCGACGGCGCTATCGCAAGGCACTGCACCTTGAAATATGTCATTCCGTTATTTGATCTCACCCAGTTGAGCCCCCCGTTAGTTGTTTTGTAAACTCCCGAATCAAGGCTGCCGAGATACATCGTGTTTTGATTCTGCGGATTGATTGCCAAGGCGAATATTCTTGCGTTTATGCCGAAGTTGACCGACCATGTGTCCGGTCCGTCCTGTGACAGAAGTAACTGATGAGAAATAATTACAAGAATAAAGGCAAGAAATACTTTTTTCATATTACCCCCTTTGTATTATTTTCAAAAGTTAATTAACGGAATGTAGAATTCCCGTTTTTATATATCAAGAGTAAAGTTGAAACATATCCTCAATTCACACAAACGAGCGTGACTTTCTTGCCGATTTCTCAATCCCTACACGATTTGTAATTTATTTGTGTTAACGAAAAAAAACGAACGAACGGAATAAAAGGCACGGAAATATGTATTTTTCAGTTTATCCAAACGTCTTATTTTGGACAGAACTTTCAAGTAAAAAGCACTGTTTTATTCAATACTTATGGAAAATTCACAATTATACTGGATAGGTTTTAACGTGTTCGTTCTTATTATGCTTGCTCTCGATCTCGGAGTCTTCAACCGCAAGAGCCACGAAGTATCGGTCAAGGAAGCATTGATATGGAGCGCTGTATGGATTTGCATGGCTCTGCTGTTCAACGTGTTCGTGTACTTCAATATGGGAAAAGAGAAGGCTCTCGAATTTCTCACGGGTTATCTTCTTGAAAAATCATTGAGCGTCGACAACATTTTTGTTTTCGTAATCGTGTTCTCGATGTTCGGCATTCCCGCGATGTACCAGCACAAAATTCTTTTCTGGGGAATATTCGGAGCGATAGTGATGAGGATTATACTAATTTTCTCGGGCATAGCGCTCATCACTAAATTTCACTGGCTAGTCTATGTCTTCGGAGGCTTCCTCGTTGTTACCGGAATAAAAATGGTCTTCGGCAAGGAGAAGAAATCAGACCCTTCGAATAATATCGCGGTCAGAATATTCAGGAAATTATTTCCCGTAAAAGATGAAATTGAAGACGGCAAGTTTTTCGTTAAAGAAAATGGCAGAACGCACGCGACGCGGCTCTTCCTCACTCTTATCGTGATTGAAGTTACAGACCTCGTTTTCGCGGTCGACTCTATTCCTGCTATTCTCGCGATTACTAATGACGCGTTCATAGTTTATACTTCGAACCTGTTCGCGATTCTTGGACTTCGCTCTCTTTATTTCGCGCTTGCGGGAATAATTCATAGATTCAAATACCTAAAGCACGGACTTTCCGTTGTTCTCGTGTTTGTAGGTATAAAGATGATTGTGTCTGAGTTCTATAAGATTCCGGTCGTCATATCACTGATATTTATCGTAATGGTGCTCGCGGTATCCGTGATTGCTTCTCTGCTTTCAGCGAAAGAATCCGTTGATAACAGGTGAACTGAATATTTTATTGATTACTAAATACATACCCTAAGGCTTCATAATGATCCTTGCGGTCCGCACTCTGCTATTCGGCGCTTATTTGAGCGTATAAATAAATCAGTATCGGAATTATAAGCCATAAGAGTCCTTTAATAAGAAAAAACAGGAATCCGTATTTCGCGATTTTTTGAAATATCCTCTTCCGCATTATTCCGATATTACTTTGTATGTTTTAAAACCGGACTTCATAGGAGGTTCTTCGTTTCTTTCTTTAGCAAGTCTAATATCTTCAAATCCCCTTCTGTGACCGTCGATAAAATTCTGAGATTTCGTCCAGTCTTTGAATGCCTCCTCACTCCGCCAATAACTCACAATGAGATAGTCGCCTTCACCGTCCAGTGGCTTAAGCACATTCATGAAAATGAATCCCGGCATGCTGTCAATCGCTTTAATTCTCGTTTTGAATAATTCCTCGAATCTGGGCTTGTAATGATCTTTACACGTGATGTAATTTATGGCGACAAATGTTTCTAAACCGGGACTTGCTTTGAGCCCGGACTGCGTGCGGATTTCGGTTATGTTGTTGGCTTCTTCTTTCATGTTCCCCTCTATTTGATTATAGAAAATTTATTAGAATGCAAATAGACGGATTAGCATCCTAAAGATTTTAAAATTAATTTAAATTCCGTTTTACGGTTCCTTATCTGACGC
>DATMXZ010000028.1:0-5289 GCA_035561235.1 Ignavibacteria bacterium | reverse complement strand
GTATATTATTATCATTCGTCAATTATGTTTCTTTGGGAAAAGAATGCTCAGTGTAAATCTGTGAGCAAAACCCAGTTCTCCGAAATTAGCAACCGAGTAATCGAGGCTGCCTTTAGCAAATGAAACCGGAAATTTTAAACCTATACCGCCGGAAAAATTTTCCGCGTCGACATTGAATTTATAACCTCCCCTTACGAAAAGAAAATTCTTATACGCGTATTCAGCGCCGATACTGAAATTTTCCTTATTATCGTTCGGGCTATTTAGTTGTATGCTCGTCGTCAAACGGTTTCTTTCATTCATCCATGGTTCAAAAGCGAATCCAACCCTAAATACTGTCGGAGGCGGAAAACTCTGGAATTCATCCACCGTTCTTCCGCTAACAAGATTTACCGAGCCCGTGGGTGAGACCTGTCCGCCAAAATTAGTAATCATGACCGCGAACCTCGAGGTCCCGAGACCTGTTCTATAATAAGTCGCGAGGTCCCCTACAACAGTCCTCATCTTCAAAGCCCCGAGTTCTTCTTCGACGTATCTCACAGTCGCTCCGAACGAAAACTGGTCTGTCATTTTTCGTGCGAAGGTTAGTCCGATTGCAAGGTCGGAGAACCTGAAGTAGTCTCCTGTTCCTTCGTGCTGGAACTCTGTTGTGACTTTCATATCCTCAGTTCTGAGAGACGTCACGCTTAAGCCTAAAGCGTTGCTTCCGAAATGGAAAACTCCGGCAGCGCTTTCAAGTCTTGTATCGACAAACCATTGAGTATGCGTAAATGTCACCCCATTTTCGTTGAATAAAACAATACCCGCAGGATTGTAACTCAATGCCGAAATATCGTCCGACACGGCCACGACTGTTTCTCCCATCCCAGTTCCCCTCGCATCCGTTCCGATTTTCAGAAACTGAAACGACGATGTTCCCGTTCTTTGGCCGCCAAGGTTCGGGATTAACTGAGCGCGCAGGCAATTCACAGATAATAAAACAATGATTGCTGCTAATGCTCCTTTTCCGATTTTATATTTTCTCAATTTGAATATCATTGTAAACTTATCATTTTTAATTTAGAATTTGACCGTAACACCGAACTTCAATTGCCGCGGCGTCAGGTAACGTGCCGGATTATAGGGATACGGCGAAATCGGATACTGTAAATCCGGATAAAGAGGGTCATTCCAGCTGTTTGGAGTCGGATCACCGTATTCGTATGCGGACCCCGTTATCGGATTGATTATCGTCGAGTTCTTATTGTTGAATAAATTCGTAATTGACAAATTTATGGAAAAATCAACATTATAAAGTGTAAAATATTTACTGATGTCAACGTCAACGTAAAACCAGTTGTCACCCACATTGGCGTAAGCATTATCATAATTCGCAGTATATTCGGGTCTTCCATTCTCAAGGTAACCTGTAAGAACGTAAGGAGTATATCTCTTTCCTGATTCAAAAAATATTCTAGTCTTTAGATTAATGTCATCAAGTATGTTCTTTCCAAATCCGAATAGTCCTTTTCCTTTTTCAAGTCTGAAGAAAAGGTTAGCAGATGCGACTATCGGTCTGTCCCAGGGAAGGAAGTTCTCGGAGATTGATTCCTGCGCGCCCGTTGTCGCTATCACATATCCCTGATCCGCTGATGAACTTTTTCCCGTTGCAACTGAATAAGTAAAATTGAACTTACCGCTGAACCATCCTCCGATTCTCTTTTTATATTCTATTTCAATTCCTCTTGTTCTAGCGTAATCCTGATTGAAATAACTGATGAATGTTTTGCCTATATACCTGCCGCTGTTTATTATTATATTTCTCGTAGCCACGTAATCATAAATATTCTTGTAATACGCCGTTATCGTCAACACATCGTCATTTGTAAACTGATTTCTCAAGCCGAGTTCATAAGATACCGTAGTCTCAGGGTTAAGATTGGGATTTCCGAATTTCTGGAAGGTAGATTGAGCGGACTGCGGGTTCAACTTTGCATAAATGAACTGCGGATTAGGTCTCTTGGAGAACTGTCCGTAAGAAAAGAACAAAGTCTGATTATTAGAGATGGGATGGGAAATACCCAGCCTTGGCGAAAGTCTCCCTTTCCATCTTCTGCCGAATATATTGTAGGTATCTTCTTCATATTGATTCCGCAATTCGTCAGGTATTGTAACAACCGCCGGATTTTTCACTGCATCGTCCACAAACTTACCCGGCATCCAGTAATCGAATCGTAGTCCGTAATTCAGTATCATTCCTTTGAATTGCAGAGAATGCTGCACGTATGCAGCCCCGAATGACGGATACACTTTGTAAACATCGTTATTCAGTCCCATCGGCTTTATCCACGGCTGATAAATGTCTATCAACTGCATCTCCTGATAACTTGCCTCAAGTCCTGCTTTCAATTTGCTCTTCGGTGTAAAATCATTTGTAAAACTCAGTTTAGCGGAATATTCAATTACGTGGTGGTCGTGCCATGTATACGGATTTCCGACGTCGTAAAATCCGTTTCCGGGAATAATTCCAACGTGAGTCGAGTCAATATAATAATACTGGAAAGGAGGCTTAACTATATCAAGAGGCTCTTTGTACTGATCCCAGTTCAAACCGTTTGCGTCAACACGAAGGTTCGTGAAGAAACGGCTTAACTTGACTTCATAATACGACCTTGCGGAAGTTGTATGCGTCCAACTAAGAGTATGAAACATCGATTGAGAAGTATAAGTGCTCGCATTGCCGAGGATGTCCTGAAAACTGTACTGATAACCGGGAGACGGCTCAACGTATTCGAGATTATTCTGTAGCGATGTTGAATTCTGGTTTATTGAAATCGATTGGTTGAAAGAATACGAAAGTTTCATTTGAGGTGTGAACTTCCATGTCAGTTTCCCGAGCCAGTACCAGTTATTGTCCTGTCTCGGTGCGAAACGCGTACCGCCAAAAGTGGAAGAATACAACTGATTCGCTTTCTGTATTCCGGTGTACCTGCCTTCCTGTTTAAGCCTGTTAAGATAAAATCCGTCAGACAATCCCATATAAAAATTGCCAAAGAAAGTAATTTCACCCGGTACGTTTATCTTTAATTTTGGAAGTAAATATTTTGTAATCGGTTCCGGTCCGCCAAGATTCATTTCAATAATATCAGTATTGAAACTCGTGCCTTCGTTCTTGTTTAAGCCGATATTATCTCTTGAATAGTTCAGGTAGAAATTGTACATCGCCCACTTGCCTTCCTTCGTGCGGGCATTGATAACACCGCTCGTCGCCTGTCCGAACTCCGCGTTATAACCACCCGTGATTACTTCAACTTCTTCGAGCGAATTAGCAGATAATTGAAGTCCGATACCGGTTCCCGACAACGGGTCCTGTACCGAGACACCGTCAAGGAGGATTGAGTTCTCATAACTCCTGCCGCCGCGAATAAAAATCTCATTATTCTCTTTGACGATACCGGCCTGCTGAGTAACGATGTCTTTAATATCAGTAACGATAGTCTTGGAAACCTCTTCGCTCGAAAGTATGTGCGCGCTGGATGTTTGCTCGATATCCAAAAGCGGTCTTTCTCCGATTACCACGATTTCCTGATCAACCGTAAACGAAGTTATCTTCAGCGTGATATCCATCAGTTTTTTCTCGCCTTCCTTAATCGTCACGTTGGTATATTCAACCGTTTTAAAACCGATGTAGGATACCTGCAGAGTATAAGAGCCGTCGGGAATGTTTTCGATGTTATATTTCCCGTCTAGGTCTGTTACAGCGCCAAAGTACGAGCCCTTAATCTTCAGCGTAACACCTTCGAGCACGCCGCCCGACGAATCCTTTACTACCCCATAAAGCGAGCCGTTCTGAGCCTGCGCTTTCGTCAGCGTTGCAGCGAATAATATCAGTAAAACCAGTAAAATTTTTCTCATATCACTAAAATATTAAAATCTTTTTTTTCATTTCAAATAAAAACACTTTCAGGATTATTTTGAACCGTACCCAAAGTCCCTGATTAAAGTCTGCCTTATGAATGTTCTTGACGCTTCTACGTCACCATTCAGGAAAAACACCGGCATCAACATGAAAACAACGTTTGGATTATTCGCGGAACTCTTCATACCAATTGTAAGAGTGTCATTATAGCATTGTGCTCTTGGAAGCAATTGATAAAGTGTTTTTGTTCCGCCCGGGATGTAAATTCCCTTTGAGCCCGAGATGAAGTAACTTGTCCGCAATTTTGGGATAGTATTATCCGTCAGATTATAAACCGAATCGTTGAAATTAAGCAATTGAATGAAACAACTTGTTTTAACACTATCTATCGGGGCAAAGTTGAATAAAGAACCTTGAATTACGGATACATTCGGAAATCCGGAAGACCAGAACAACTTCCCGCCGGTATTAATAAAATAAGGCAGAGAATTCTGCGCCAGGTTTAAATTCGGATCATCTGAGGGATTTTGACTTCCGTTATGATCCGCCATCCACATCACTATTTTATACAACTTCAAGGTTTCAATGAACATCGGGTTGATTATCTTCGGAATAAGATTACCGTTATTTGACCTTATATCCAACACGTCGTAATGTATAGTATCCATTACCTGACCGAAATAAGATTCCGCAACACCAAACAAACTCAGCGGCATATCCTTAATAAGCAATATCTTAGATGTGACATTTCTCACCCTGAAATACTTCGTGCTGTCAGTAGGTATTCGTACGATATTACTGAAAGCGCGCGCATTATCCTGTGCTTTCATGAAAATACACGTATTTCCCGCGACAAGACCGCTGTCTTTGTTTAAAGTCATCGTGTTTATGCTGCCCGATAGAGGTCTGAAGTTCAAGGTATCGTTTATCGAGTACCAGTATTTCGCAATTGTGTTATCTCCGTCCGGGTCGCTTCCTATCCATTTCAGAGTTGCAACGGGGAAAATCGTATCAGGCATCGTAACAGCAGGGTCGAATACCATCGATGGCGCGCTGTTTACAACCGGATAGAGATTCGAAGCAGGAGTCGGGTCAACAGTACCTTTATCATCGACCGCCGCTACCCACATCCTGAAGAGACTGTCCTGACCACTAATTGTAAAAGTAAATGTGCTGTCATTTTGAGTTGTGTACGACCAGTTCAGAGAATCAAAAGATATGTTAAAACCTTTTACGAATCCCGTCGGGCTGTCGCCCCACCACGAAATCTTTTTAACGGTTTTTCCCGGAGCAATCGTGTCACCCGGCATAGAAAATACCGAAAGATAAGTATTCGGTGGAGCATTATTTTTAAGCCCCGTAATCGGGTCGCTGCACGATGAAATAAAGAT
>DATMXZ010000027.1:0-3660 GCA_035561235.1 Ignavibacteria bacterium | reverse complement strand
CTCACTGATAGAATAAAAAAAAATTGAAGCGAAGAGTTTTTTGAATAAATAAACAGGAGATGTAATTTGTTAAAATTCCTTAGTGCGGTGTTACTCGCATTAATTTTTATTGTTCCATTCAGCGGACGAGATACTGTTGTCTTGGCACAGACCTCTGGCAGTTACTCTGAATATACGGAAGAAGGTATGGCTTCCTGGTACGGCCCCGGTTTTCACGGCAGAAAAACCGCGAACGGCGAAAGGTTCAACACGAATGATTTAACAGCGGCACATAAATCATTGCCTTTCAATACTTTATTGAGGGTCACCAATCTTGAAAACGGAAGATATACCATCGTAAGGGTGAATGACAGGGGCCCGTATGCAAGAGGTAGGATAATAGACCTCTCTTACGCGGCAAAAACTGAAATAGGCATGGGCGGATTGGCTAAGGTTAAGATTGAAATTGTAAATGCTAACGAAGAAGAAGAAACATCCGAAGATATCTCACTACTTACTCTTTTTGAAGATGCCGTTTCCAAGAACTCAAGGGTATTCATCGAATACAACGATCCTACGGGCAATTTAAACAGCCTGAAGAACAGTCCCGGTGATGAATTCCGCAGAGTCCTGAACTCCTTCAAGAAGGTAAAGGTCATAGTTGATAACAATAACAGTATCTTGAACAGCATCGCGGGTTCGTCTTTGAATGACAACCGGCTGCATTACCTGGATATATCCGATAAGTTAAACACTTTTAACGGTTATTCTATTGAGGTTGATGAATTCGGAAATGAATCCGACGCTGTTAGACTGATGGACAAACTCGAATCACAGTTCAACGACGTAATCCTGGTTGAGATTGTAAATGGTGATTCGATCAACTTTAAAGTTTTCGTAGGTTACTACGATGATGAAGATGGAGCATCGAAAGACGCTATGACAATTAAAGAAATGAATTTGAAAGCGAAGATTATTAAGATTTTAAGTTGAGTAAAAAAGCCGTTCCGGTGCCCGGAGCGGCTTTTTTTTTCCCTGTTCCGTTTATCTCCTTCATAAAGAAATGCACTATACGTCAATATCACGCATTATTAGTCACACTTTATCATGAAATTCTCTTGTTTTCCTCATTTTTCACTTGACAAATCAAATCGTTCATATTATTTTAGCACTGTTTGTTAGCGAGTGCTAACAGATAGCAAATGAAACAACTAAATCTCAAAAAATATACGAAAGGAAAATTTATGGCAAAATTAAAAATTCAGCCGCTTGCAGACAGAGTGCTTGTTAAGCCCTCCAAGGCAGAAGAAAAAACCGCTTCGGGAATCATTATCCCCGACACGGCGAAAGAAAAGCCGATGCAGGGAGAAATACTCGCGGTAGGCAAAGGCCGCATAGCAGATGACGGCAAAGTATCCCCTCTCGAACTTAAAGTCGGAGATAAGGTACTGTACGGTAAATATTCAGGAACCGAAGTTACAATTGACGGAGAAGAATATCTTATAATGAGAGAATCAGACGTTTACGCAATCATCTAAAAGAATTTTATAAAGAAAAACTAAAATAAATTATGGCAGCAAAAATAATAACATTCGATACTGAAGCAAGGTCAGCCCTTCTAAAAGGCGTCGACAAACTTGCAAACGCGGTAAAAGTAACACTCGGTCCCAAGGGACGCAATGTAATCATAGACAAGAAATTCGGCGCGCCTAACGTTACAAAGGACGGCGTCACTGTTGCAAAGGAAATTGAACTCGAGGACCCCATCGAAAACATGGGCGCTCAGATGGTAAAGGAAGTCGCCTCAAAGACATCAGACGTGGCGGGCGACGGTACGACTACGGCGACTGTTCTCGCGCAGGCAATCTTCAGAGAAGGCCTTAAGAACGTTACCGGCGGCGCGAATCCTATGGACCTTAAGAGAGGAATCGACCTTTCAGTCGAAACTCTAATAAAAGGACTCAGGGAATTATCACAGCCGATTAAGGAAAGCAAGGAAATTGCTCAGGTCGGTTCGATATCCGCTAACAACGACGCTTCAATCGGCTCGCTCATAGCGGAAGCGATGGACAAAGTCGGAAAAGACGGCGTAATCACAGTCGAAGAGGCAAAAGGAACGGACACGACACTTGACGTAGTCGAAGGTATGCAGTTCGACAGAGGATACCTCTCGCCGTATTTCGTCACGAACGCGGATTCAATGGAAGCGGAACTCGAAGACCCTATGATTCTGATTCACGACAAGAAGATTTCGACAATGAAGGACCTGCTCCCTATACTCGAGAAAGTAGCGCAGCAAGGCAGAAGCATGCTCATAATCTCCGAAGATCTCGAAGGCGAAGCCCTCGCGACGCTCGTCGTAAACAAATTGCGCGGCACTCTCAAGATTGCGGCGGTTAAGGCTCCCGGATTCGGCGACAGAAGAAAGGCAATGCTCGAAGATATCGCGATACTTACGGGCGGCACGGTCATTTCTGATGAACAGGGTTACAAACTCGAAAACGCGACTGTCGCTTATCTCGGCACCGCGAAGAGAGTCGTCATCGACAAGGACAACACCACAATCGTCGAAGGCGCGGGCAAGAACGCGGACATAAAGAAAAGAATTAACGAAATAAAAGCGCAGATTGAAAAGACAACATCGGACTATGACAAGGAAAAACTTCAGGAAAGACTCGCGAAACTTTCAGGCGGCGTTGCGGTGCTTAAAATCGGAGCGGCGACGGAAGTCGAAATGAAGGAAAAGAAAGCAAGAGTCGAAGACGCGTTGCACGCGACAAGAGCGGCTGTCGAGGAAGGTATTGTACCGGGCGGAGGCGTGGCGCTTCTCCGTGTTTCGAATAAACTCGATTCCTTAAAAAACGACAATCAGGATATAATGCTCGGCGTAAAGATTATAAAGAGAGCAATCGAAGAACCGATAAGGCAGATCGTCAAGAACGCTGGTGAAGAAGGCTCGGTTATACTGAACAAGGTGAAAGACGGAAAAGCGGGATACGGTTACAACGCGGCGACGGAAGTTTACGAAGACCTCATCAAAGCCGGCGTCATTGACCCGACTAAGGTTACAAGAGTCGCGCTCGAAAACGCTGCTTCGGTGGCTTCACTGCTCCTGATGACGGAAACTACAATCTGCGAAAAACCTGAAAAGGAAAAAGCGCCGATGATGCCTCCGGGCGGAATGGGCGATATGGGCGGAATGTACTAAAGAGCAATTTTAAATTTGCGATTTAGCGCGCGAGTTTCCGCAGTTCAAAAATATTGAAGTATTGTTATAAATTGCGGTAAACCGGATGGTAATACAAAGTGAGAGAAGAAAGAAGCAAAAAGATACGATGGATTCAATCGGATTATATGTTTAGTCTTCGATACGACGTTTAGCAACGCTAAAATGATTCGACACTTATAAGACAAAACTCCCTTCGAAAGAAGGGAGTTTTTTTATTCCGGATTATTTCTATACCGAACTTTTTTAATTACAAATTTTTAGCGAATCCGGTTTTATACCTCAGGCAAATTCCCCTATCCGGATTTTTAACGTGCTGTCGGAATGCCGCCCGCTTCGCGGGCTAATTAAGAATTTGACTCTACGTGCTACAAAGATGCCGCCCGCTTCGCGGGCTATTCATTAATAAGTTCTTGTTCTAGATTTTAACTACTAACTTCTAACTACTAACTTCT